>JBGVBB010000172.1:0-2285 GCA_045225155.1 Elusimicrobiaceae bacterium | reverse complement strand
TCGTACCGCAACGGATTTAGATAAAAGAAGCCCGCTTTATTTTCATCAACTAGGCTCCCTGCTGGAAATTTTAGGACGTGACGATAATGCTAAAGAATCTTTTAAACAAGCACTTACACTTTACCCTAATTATGAAGAAGCTCTGCTATCCCTGGCAGTTTTAGAAGAAAAACTCGGCAACAAAAATAAAGCAAAAATTAATTATAAAAAGGCCCTTCGTTTAAAATCAGGGGACAGTATCGCAAGGGCGCGTTTTATTAATTTGCTATTAGAAGATGACGAAAAAGAAAACGCCATGCCTTTATTTGCACAAGGTTTTTTAATTTCCCCCCTTGAAGATGGCGGGCTTGCTTTATCTTTAACTTACAGCGGGACGGAAAACCAAAATCAAACACAAAATAAAAAGCAAGAAAAAAATAAAAATAAAGATACAAAAACTTTACCGCAACAGTTTAAAAATCCTCAACTTGAAAATTTTAAAAAACGTCTAAAAAAAGTACCGCCGTCAAAACAAATAAACATTGAAGTGGAAGTTGCTCTGGAACCGAAACAAAAACCAGGTAACTTAAAAATAAATACAAATAAAGAAGGCAAAAAAAGTGCTTTTGCAAATGCCGTACTTGAGCAAGAAAAGGCTTTAAGCACCACAACATTTGAACGCAGTTTTATTTTAATTTCTTCCGATGAAGAAACACGATCAAATCAACTTGAAAATATTTTTAGCGGTTTGAATAATATTTTGCAAAATGCCGGACAAGATTACCAAGTAAAAATGGCTTTAAAAGCACAAACACCGACACAAGACCCTACCTCTTTACAACAAGCGGAAACAGGGCCTTCAAGCATTTCTACAATGCGTAATTCCAAGGCAGGTTATAATCCTTACATGGTCGGTAACGATATGGGTCTTTGGGTTGCCGGTAAAGGTTGGATTAGGTTTATGGAAGATATTTTACCTGCGGCAAATAATCGTTTTGAAGAAAATAAAAATTTTGAAAATTCACTATTACTTGCACTGGTACATTTAACATTGGGGCAAGGGCAAGATGCCATAAATGTACTTGAAATAAGCAAAGAAAAAGCCCAAAATGCCCAAGAAAGAGCCCTTGCATACCTCGCCCAAGGGACTGCATTTGTAGTTATGGGCGATGAAGAACAGGCAAAACAATTTTACGCTTTAGCATTAAAAGAAGACCCGGAAAATAAAATTATAAAAAGCAATATCGCAATTCTTGAGGATTAATTATGCAAAAATACGGCCAACATTTTTTGGTAAATAAAGGAATAATAAATAAAATAGTTGATACCGCAATTGATAATTTAAACGGTACTTTAGTGGAAATCGGCCCCGGGCAAGGTGCTTTGACTTTACCTCTAATTGAACGCGGAGTACAAAATTTTACCGTCATAGAAATTGATCCTGTAATGGTATCTAAATTAAAACAAACTTTGCCTGATTGGGCAGGTATAAAAATAATTCAAGGTAATTTTCTTGACCTTGATTTACAATTTTTAAGCAAAGAAGATAAACTGAATTTTATCAGCAATTTGCCTTATATTGATGCGGCGCAAATTTTGCTAAAGGTGCTGGAACTTGATAATTTTGCGTCGGCAGTTTTTATGTTTCAACGCGAGCAAGCCCAAAAACTTTATGCTTTACCGGAAAGCAAACATTACGGTGCTTTAAGTGTTTTATTCCAGGCACTTGCGCAAAGCAGGCCGGTTTGCCGTGTCAGCCCGGGCAGTTTTAACCCACCGCCTAAGGTGGAAAGCGAGGTTCTATTTATCAGCCCCCGCCCGCAAAAACTATTTACAAATAAATCACATTATGCTAATTTTAAGGAAACGGTTAAAACCGCATTTTCCTACCGCAGGAAAACCGTTCTAAATGCTTTGGTTGAAAAGTATAAAAAAGACAAAACCGTACTTGCAAAAATTTTGGTAAGTTCCGGTTTAAAAGTATCTTCAAGGGCGGAAGAAGTGCCGGCAAAAAATTATGCTTTGCTTGCAAAAAATCTTGAAGGGTTTATTTTTTAGGAGAATTATGAAAACAATAAAAACAGATGTTTTAGTTATCGGCAGCGGTATTGCAGGCTCACTTTACGCCTATATCTTGGGGGCGGCCGGTCTAAAATGTACTTTAATTTCAGCAGAAACATTAAAAGATTGTGATAGCGCACTTGCCCAAGGTGGCATAATTTACGAAGATAAACCCGATTTTAATTTACTCTTAAAAGATATTCAGCGTGCCGGTTGCGGAGTGTGTAATGAAGAGGCGGTTTTAA
>JBGVBB010000171.1:0-7849 GCA_045225155.1 Elusimicrobiaceae bacterium | reverse complement strand
AATTTATCTGCTTTAAGATCAAAAAACACATCGGCAAATTTTTCCTTCTTTATATAATTCGCCTTCATTGTAAAAGGGTTTTTATTTAAAATACCGGTTAAAGAATCAATATTTATTTCGTCAATACTCTTAACATCTATTTTGGTATTTAATTTTTCCAAAGTACCGGCTTTATTGCTGACTAAACCTACATCGGTTAAAGTTAAATTGCCTGCTAAAGCGATTGGCCAAGCAAAATCAAAATCCGCATTGGCCTGGCCGGTAGGTTTTAATTCTTCGATAAGGGGGGAAACTTCCGTAAAATCATCCAAAATACTCATAATATTTATTTTACCTTCGGAAATTTCATTTTTATTTAAATCTAAATTGGCCTTAAACTTTAGTGTGGTATTTACCAAACTGACAGTTAAATCTTTAATATTTGCTTTTGCATCCTTAATAAAATAATTAAAAGATAAATCAGTAGTTATAGACGGAATATTAAAAGGAACAACTTCCGTAAACCCTGCTAAAGTATTATCGGAAAGGTTATTTAAACGTCCTTTAATATGGCCGGACGGATTTTCAAAATTATGAACTTCCGCCTGTGCAACAAAAGATGTATCTTTATAATCAAAGGACATATTTTTGATATAAAATGCTGCATCCGGCAAATTAAGTTTTTTTAATTCCGCCGCTGCATTTAAACCGAAGTTAGCGCCGTCAAAAACCATATTTGTTTGTTCAAAATATGGGTTAAAAGAAACGGCGAAACTAAAAGGTTTATAAAAAGAAAACTTGTTTAAATTAAAATGCAGATTTTTCAAATCAGCTTTTATATTTTCCTTTAAATCTACGTAAGAAACTAATGCTTTGTTTATTGTAAGGTTTTTAATTCTTATATCAAACGGGACGCTTAATTCCCCGGAATTTGTATTTTCTTCAGGTTTTTCTTCTGCACTTAACAGGGGGTCGAAATTAAAAGTTCCGTCTTGTTTACGGACAATTTTTACAAAAGGTTCTTGAATTATAATGGCCTTTACATCAAGGCGGCCTATTAAAAGCATAAATGGGTTTAACCTTATTTGCAATTTTTTACAATTAAATAGATCTTCACCTGAAACATTAGCAGAAACATTGTTAAGGTTTATGCCGAAAATACTTGCCGAAATCTTATCTGTTTTAATATCGGCACCGGTTGTTTGGGAAAGATAAGCCAAAGTTTTTGTTTTTACACTTTGTGAAGGTAAAATATATCTTAAAGAAAGTTCTGCCAAAACCAGCAAAACACATAAACCGATAAAAATATAGCCACAGGCTTTTAATATCTTTTTCAAAATTTTTCTCATATCATAAATTATATAAAAAAGAAGGCCTTATCTTCTAGAAGAGTTTTTTACCAAAATGTTAATTATTTTAATGTTTTTTTAGGAACAAAGAAGAAAATTATTTTTAAAAGAAGGCAAGCCAAATCAAAACGAAGACGATGGGAAAAATCAAGGCTGTTACGGGCTATTGCCTCATTAAATTTGGAACCGTTATAAATTTTATAATTGGGCCTAAAACCTGCAAATATAAAACCGAAAAAGCCATGACTTCCGATATGATCCAAAATATAGTTACGCACCTTTTTATCTTTTATTAGTTGTGTGGAAATAATAACCCCGACAGTCCAAAACATATTCTTGCTATAACCGGGTACATACCCGTTATTGCCACGAGTATAACTGACGTCTTTAGAATGTATGTAATCGGGAGAGTTCACATTCATTATTTCCCCTTTGGGAAGAAAAATACGACCGTTTTTGTTTAAAACTTCACTGATTAAAGATAAATGCGGAAATAGAAACGGCACATTATTGTGCATATTTATAAGGCAACTGTTTGTCAATAAAGAAGTTTTATAAATGCCTGCGGGAACAAATGTACATTGCCTGAAAATCTTTGCTATATTGTTTTTACCCTTTAAGTTATATTGAGATGTTATTAACAAATCATACTCATTAGTTTTTAAAGCGTTTTCAATTTCGGGCCAGGCGTCCCATTTAAAGGCATCATCATCGCAAACTACCCAAACGTATGGGGCTTTTGCCATTTCGTAACAACGCGTAATATTTGCATTACCGCCGATATTTTTAGGGTGGCGTATATGCTTTATATTTTTGTGAAAGGGAATAAAACGGTCTATAGCTTCGGAACTTCCGTCTTCTGAAGCATTATCTAACACCGTAATAGGGCAATCTTTAACGGGGCTGTCTTCAGCAGTTAACTGCTTAAGCGTTCGTTCTATATATGGTTTACGGTTATATGTCGGAATTAAAATTTCTAAAATGCCTTTAATATTATTAACGGCGGTTTTTAAAAGGGGGGAGAATTAATACCCTTGCTATTAAAAGCAAGGGTATTTAAAATAATTTATTTACCTTCTGCAATTGCACTTACAGGGCAAGCACCGGCACAAGAACCGCAAGAAACGCATTTTGCTGCGTCAACTGCTCTTTTGCCGTCTTTTTCTGAGATTGCGCTCATGGGGCAAGATGATTCACATGCACCGCAATTTACGCAAACTTCAGGATTAACTTTATAAGCCATAGTACCCTCCTTTTAATTTTTAAAAATCTATTTACTGTAATAAACCTTACTTGATTTACTCGGGTCTGCATTATCTTTTGCATAACCTTCAATATAATAACCGTCTTTACTTACACCGATTTTAAAACCTCTGGGGCGGAAATATTGTTGCATATCACGCTGGAACTGCACAGCGTCCCCACTGATTAAGGCAAGGCGGAGTAAATCATTAGTATAAAAACCGTAATGTCGTTTATGTAATTCTTCCAAATAAGCTACTTTCAAAAGTTGTTCTTCCGCGGATGCCTTCATGGCTTTATATGGGTTAAAAAGCAAATTGTTATAAGCAAAAAGAACAGCACCTAATATAAAAATTCCGCCGACTACTGTGATTACAGCAATTTCTGTCCCTGTTTTTTTGCGTGTTGAAATTACTTCCGTTCCGGCAATTAAATCTTCCAAAGTCAAACGTTTTTTGGAAAATAAAACAAAAGCAAAGCCGATAAAACCCGTAAAAAAACTTAAAAAGTAGCCGATAACCCTTATAAAAGATTTGCCTAAACCTAAATTTTGTTTGGTTTTGCGATCTATAACTTTTATACCAAGCAAGAATTTACCGACTGTTTTAAGCGACCCCATGGTAAAGATCGTAACATATAAAATGAAGGCCAAAACAGAAAATGCTAAATAAATTTTTGTGGAGGAAATGTGTAAGACTTTATATATAAAAGATGAAACAGTAATCCATAGCAAGAAATCTACCATGAAAGCGATAGTTCTTTCAAATACGGAAGCAAGATTTAATTCTTGAGTTTGTTGTTCTTGTGCCAAAGGTTCCATTTAAACCTCCCCTAACCTAATAATTTATTATACAAGTTTTTTAAGCATTTTTACATACTTAATTAACATAAGGCGTTAATAAATCAATAAGTTCCTTATTTTTTATATTTTTTGCGATATCTAAAGCGGTCAAGCCGTTTCCGTTTTTCTTATTTGCATCTGCACCGTTTTCCAGCAATAATTTAACGACTTTGGGATGATTATTGTAAGTAGCGGTGGTTAAAGGAATTACTCCAACTTCATCACTGAAATTAACATCCGCCCCGCAATCAATCAAAAACTTTACAGTATCATATTCGCCATTACCGGCAGCTAAAATAAGAGGGGTATCTTTTCTGTCATTGGGTTCATCACATTTTGCTCCGTGTGCAAGCAGATATTTTGCAATTTCAGTATGCCCTTCCTGTGCTGCAAGGTGCATAGTGCCTGCCCCGGCATTTTTTTGCTTAACGTTTACATCTGCGCCACGCTCTACCAACATCTTAACGATATCAAAGTGTCCTCTATAAACGGCATGTATAATCGGCGGATCATTTTTTTGAGAACTGCAAAAATTTACATCGGCGCCATGCTCCAACAAATCCTTAACAATAGCAGTATACCCGCCATGGCTTGCCAATATTAACGGTGTAGCGAACTTAACATTTAGCATATCTGCTTTTGCACCGTAAGTTAACAATAAAGATGCAATTTCCTGATATCCTTTATTAGCGGCAGAAAATAAAGGTGTCTCCTGACTTTCGTTTACGATATCTTGGTCAGCCCCTGATGAGAGTAAAGTTTTTGTTACATTAACGCAATTATTTGCTGCCGCATATTTTAACGGTGTAGAACCATGGGCATCTTTAATATTTAGGTCTACATTCTTTGTAATAAGCAGATTAACTATATCATTTTTACAATTTGCGGATGCAAGTATTAAAGGGGCTTGCCCTTTATTGTTTTTCAGTTCCGGATCTGCACCTTTTTCAAGTAAAAACTTAACAGTTTCCGTTTTACCGCTTTGAATCGCTAATTCAAGCAATGTTTCTCCGTTAGGTGTTAATTTATTGAGATTTACACCTTTACTCAAATTTTTTTCAATTGCCGAAATATCGCCGTAGCTAATGGCTTTTATAATATTTTTTTCTTTTGATTTTGAGGGGGAATAATTAAAAAGTGCCAATAATGTAATAAATAAAATCCAACCCGAAACTATAAAAGATATTATTTTAAAAGAATCTACCTTTTGAAACACTTCTTTAAAAGATTTATCCGTTCCGAATATATGCTCCGTCAATTTTTTACCTAAATCTACGTTGAATAAATCTTCTTCTTTCGCATATCTTCTTTTGTATTTTTTTTGTGGGGCCGCTTTTACTTGTTGTATTATGGGCTTACTTTGTATAACACCTGAAGAAAATAAGGTGGCTACATCGTGGTTATTATTTTTTAAAGCTGCATCTAAAGCAGTCCAACCTTCATTATTCCTTGCATTTTTATTTGCACCCTTTTCAAGCAGTAATTTGACTATTTCCAACTGCCCCTGTTGGGCGGAAACTATTAAAGGCGTCCAACCGTTTGCGTCGGGCAAATTGACATCCGCACCGTTATCTAAAAGTATTTGTATTATTTCCGCATCTTTATTGGCACAAGCAAAAATCAGCGGTGTTCCAAGGGGGGAATTTTCCGGGTTAATATTTGCCCCTAATTCAATTAAAGTTTGTAAAATATCAGTATTTCTTGAACTGATTGCGACAAGCAAAGGCGTCCAACCGTCTTTATTTCGCTGGTTTACATCCTCGCCCTTTTCAAGCAATTCCAAGACGGTTTTTTTATCACCGTAGCCGACGGCATCAATCAAATTTTTTTTATCAAAAAATAATCCCATTTTATCTAACTTGCTTTATGGCCCAATCAAAAAATTGACGCCAAGTAAAATAAATTTTTTGTGCTTCCTCCGCAGTCATTTGGGGGGAAATACGTTCATAATTTTTTAACTCGCGCCAGGCGGAAATATCAAGCCCTCTGCTTAATGCGGAAATTAATGCCGCCCCTGTTAAAGTGCTTTCCTTTTGTTTGTTTTGGCAAATAGTTAAACCCAAAATTGCCGCCTGGAAAGCCACCAAATTTGCACCGCTTAAACCGCCGGAAGTTTGCAAACTTTCCACATTATAACCCTGTTGCTTTAAATAAAAAATCGCATCGCAAAGCAAAAACACAAGGCCCCGCATGGAGCCTGCAATAATATCATCCTTTTTTGTACTCGGTAAAAAATTTGCGAAAACCGGTTTTAAACCGAAATCAAAATAAGGCGAGCCAAGCCCACCTAAAGCCGGCAAACATAAGACGGGGTTTTTAGCAGTCGCAAAAATTTTATCAAGTTTATGCACATTAAAATTAAGCCCCAAATTTTTTAGCCAGGAAATAAATGAGCCGGCCGTATTTAAAGGCACTTCAAGCAAATAATAAGGCTCACGGCCGGGCCTGCTCCAGGCAAGGGATGTTAAAACACCTTTCACGTCCGCGCTTTTATGCCCGATATTTAAAAGGAAAAATGCACCCGTTCCGTAATTAATTAAAGCAGTACCCTTTTCAAGCACGCCGCAAGCGGCACATGCAGCCTGTTGATCGCCTGTAGAAACGGTAATTTTAATATTTTTATATGTGCCGAAATCACCGGAACTTGTTGTTACATGCGGTAAAATATCAGAAGTTAACCCGAAAGATTTTAAAATATCTTCATCCCACTTAAAAGTGTTGATATTAAAAAGCGAAGTACGTTGAGCGCAAGCAAAGTCACAGGCAAAAATTTTACCGCCGCTTAAATGCCAAGTCAAATAGCTTGTAACGGGGCCGACACAAAGGCGGCCTTCCTTAAAAGCAGTTTTAACTTCGGGAAAATTATTTAAGCCCCAAACAATTTTTGCAGCGGAAAAATACGGTGTTTTATAAAGCCCGGTTTTTTGATGAATAACTTCTTGTGAAAGCGAATTTTGTGCAATTTCCGTTTTTGCACGCCCGTCAAGCCAACTTAAAGCAGGGGCCAAGGCTTTGCCTGTTAATTTATCCCAAAAAATTATGGTTGAGCGTTGGGAAGAAATTGCAATTTCACTTATTTGCGTAGCAGGAATTTCATTTAAAATTTCTTCTATAACTTTTTGCGTACTTGTAAGCAAATCAAGTGCTTTATATTCGCACCTGTCTTGCACGGAACTGAGCGCAACTTCGGCTTTTGCAAAAGCAGCCAAACAACCGTTTTGTTCCCCAAAAGCTGCCGCTTTTGTTGACGATGAACCTTGGTCAATAGCTAAAATAAAATTTTTATTTTTCAATTTCAACCTCTTTATTCTTCTGTTTTAATGCACTGCAATTTACTTATAATTTCTTTAGTTGCCAAAGCACGCAACTGTTGTTTTTTCTCTTCGCTGATTTCAGGGTCATCAAGCAAAGCCAAGATACTTTTTACCGTAGGTTTTAAAGTTTTGTTAAGTAAATTATTTTGTTTTAAAAATTCCAAAGTTTTTTCTTCGTCTTTAAAAGTTAAAATTTCTTCTTCTTTAAGTTCCGCTTTGTAAGATGTGCCGAAACTTATATTTAAGTTTTGTTCTTTTAAGGTTTTAATAATTTCCGCTTTTAATGCGCGGCCTTCTGCGGAAAGTTGGCCAAGGCGGTCAATTTTATCCGCTAAAGTTTCCTGCGGTTTTTCCTGTTCTTGTTTAGGTTCAGGGTTTAAATTCCAAACAGGGCAGTTGCCGCGGTAATCGCACCAACGGCAAGATTGTTCCGACGGTGTCGGCTCAAATTTTTCTGCCAAAATATTTTCAGCAGTCTTCATTGCACCTTTCCAAAAAGCATCAAGTTCTGCCACGGAAACAGGCTTAAAACTGTCCTCCGTTAAAGTAGGAAGATGATAAAAAAGCATTTTTTCTATGCTGATTTTTTGAACTTCTATATCGCGTGCCTGAACAAGCGGTAAAAGTTTTGGGCTGTTTTCCAAAAGTTTTTGGTAAAACATTAATTGGTCCGGTTCGCGTTTTAAAGTTTTGCCTGTTTTATAATCAAGTATTGCTAATTTACCGTCGCCCAGATAATCAATCCTGTCCACGATACCCATAACAGTTAAACCGTCAATATCTGCGTAAACTTTCATTTCGGTGGAAAGCGGATGCAAATTATCGGCCAAATGCTTTGCATAATATTTTTTTATGATTTCCTGGCCTTCAAGAAAGCCTTCTTGTTCTTTTTCTAGGCTACCGTAGCCCTTTTCCTGCCAAGTTTGGGCAGACCATTTTTGCTTAAAAAATTTCAAAGCATCTTCAAGTGGGGGGAATTGCTGCGTAGAATACAAATATTCCATTACGCTATGCAAAATTGTACCGAAAGTAAAAAAATATTTTGGCTTTTCCGGTATTTTTAAGATATAGCGGAATTTATACTTTAACGGGCATTCGCGATACAGCCCCATTTTTGATTGTGA
>JBGVBB010000170.1:0-4925 GCA_045225155.1 Elusimicrobiaceae bacterium | reverse complement strand
TGTACCACCGCTGATGATAATGTTTTTGCGGAGTTTAACACAGTTTTCCAAGAAGAACATACATTCCCTGTTAATTGTGCCGAAACGATAATAATCTTCCGGCCCGAAGGGTTTTTGAGAGAAACGCCTGATTGTTAGCGAAGGCCCTGATACAGCAAGCGGTGCAATAATAGCATTAACACGGGAACCGTCTTTCAAACGGGCGTCCACCAAAGGTACTGATTCGTCGATACGCCTACCGAGAGGGGCAACAATTCTTTTAATAACTTGCACGACTTGGTCATTATTTCTGAATTTATAACGAGTCAGAGTTAACTTACCTTTTTGTTCGATAAAGATTTTATCGTAGGCATTAACCATGATTTCCGTGACAGATGGGTCCCTCATCAAAGCTTCTAAAGGACCAAGGCCCAAAATTTCATCCAAAAGTTCATTAATAAAACGGAGTTTCTGATCTCTTGACAGCTGAACATTTGCCTTCTTTCTTAATACATCATCAATAATTACGGAAACGCGTTTCCTTGTTTGTTCGTTTTGGGATCCTTCTTCGCTGATAACAATGCGTTCAACTTCCAAAGTTTTAATAACATCTTTATGAACTTGCTGTTTTAAATTATCCCAATAAGAAAGTTCTTCCCCTTTATCCGTATGATTAGGGGCATGACCTGTACTGGCAACACTTAAAGCCTCCCAAACTTCTTTAGAACTGGCTTTAAATGCTTCGTTTGAAATAGACGTAGTCCAAGTCTTTTCAATAGGGGTTGTATCTTCTATAACTCTTAAAATAGGGCGTAAACCTTCTTGTACCCAAGAAGAATCCCTGTTAACCAAAATTTCTATTTCACGTTTATTGGAAGATTCAAAAACACTTTCTTCCCAAGTTAAATAAACAAGGGGTTCCCTTCCTAAACGTATGAAGAATTTATTAACTTCTTCATGCGGAATAGCACCAGGCAAATTATACTGGTTACAGATAATTTCCAAGCGGTCCACAGGAAAGTGAAGTTCTTTAAAATCGGTAAACATACTGACAGTCGTATTTAAATGCGGGCGTGTGCAGTTTGTTACCCAGAAAATTTTATCTGCGATATCAAAACCGAAAGCTTCCATCGGAAAACTTGAATCAATATCTAAAAATATATCAAAATGTTGTTGCAAGCGTGATAAAATCGGTAACAAAACTTTAGGTGTAATTAAGGAAACTTCTTGCCTTGTAGAACCAAGCGGTAAAATACCGACACCGACTTGAGTCATAGAAATTTTACCCCTAATGAGTGCCGCTGCAGATTCAATGGCAACGTTATCTAAACCGAGTGCTTTAGATAAATCTGCAACGGTAATAGGTTTTTTAACACCTAAATAAAAACCATGTTCTTGACGGGCTAAAGGATCCAAAGGCACAATAATAACCGGCCTTTTTTGCATTTCTGCCCAAGCAACTGCCAAGTTCAAAACCAAGGTAGTCTTACCGACACCCTCTTTGGGGCCTGTAAAAGCAATTACACGAGGAGTACCGAAAGCAGTAAGTTGTGTATCATTCATACTATTCTACAATCTCCACAGTTATGAAAAGGAATAATGAACGTTGTTCTTCATCAACGTTACGGGTCCTAAAAAATGAACCGAGCAAAGGAATATTACCGAGTACAGGAACTCTATCTTCGGCAATTGTGCGGGTGCTGCTCTTTAAACCGCCGATAACTAAAGTTTCACCGCTGTTTAATTCAACTTCCGTTCTTAATTTCCTTTCTGTTAAAGAAGGAACCGAAGTACCGTTTAAAACCACAGGGTTTGAATAATCCGGGTTAGATAATTCAAGTTCAAGTTGAACAACAATAATTTTGTTACGTTCAGGGATAATTGTGGGTAAAACGTCAAGTTTTACACCGTAAGATCTAAATTCTACACCGGCTGAGTTGTTTTGCACGGTCGGGAAAGGGATTTGCCCGCCTGCTGAAAAACTTGCGCTTGTGTTTGATCTTGCCATAACTTTAGGATTAGATAAAATCTGTGCTTTACCTTCCGTTTCCATAAGTTTTAAACGTGTACTTAAAAGTGATTTCCTTTCAAATTCCCCGATGGAAAACACACCCGGAATATTCTTTTCCTGGAAATCAAGTAATTGGTTCCATGCAAAACCTTTTGAAGTGGAAAGAGAACCGCTGATTTCTACGATATCAGCACTGACCGCCACAAGATCTGTCTTTTTAGCGGCATACCCTGCTTGTGTAAACAAGGCAAGCGTCAAAGGCAGAACGAATAATTTTAAGACATTTCTGTATTTCATAATTTATCCCTTAATTCATCCCTTAATAACTAAATAATTTTGAGAAACTTGAAACTGCCATCGGGTACATTTTGCTGTCCCCGCTGGAGCGAACAACTATTGTAACTTCCCCCTCTTCTTTGGCAAGTGCCAAATATTGTGCTTCAAGAGGCGTTAAAGCTAAACTCAAAACAGATCTATCGGAAAATGCCGCCGCGTTTGCTTCCCTTTCGGAATTTGCGGCTTTACCTGCGGCATCTAAACCCTGGCCTAAGTTAGAACCGACACCCAAAACCAAAATATTTTGCAAAATTGTTGCGGCCATATTTTCTTTAGCACCGCCTTTTAAAGATGCTTCAAATGTAAGTAAGATATCAACCTTATCACCGGGTTTTACAAGGCTTGAAACATTGTTATTAACTTCCAAAATGAAAGCACGGTAGTTCGGTGTTACTTTCAAACTGATACCGGCATCAGGGCTTAAAGAAGCGAGGGCAGACCTTGTTATTTGATCATCTTTAGAAATTGACACACGGGTAACCAAATTTTCGATATCGGCGATATTATCACCTTTTGATAAGATAAATGCTCCCCTTTGCACATAAGCAGAAGGTATTTCTTTGGTAGCAATAAAATTCCTTTGCATTACTTTGCCTTCCGGAATATCAACATTTGCTACTGCTACTGTTACTGCATTGCTTGCTTTTTGCAAGGAACTTTGTGCCATGTTCAGTATTAAGAAATAAATAACCGCTGCAATTACTGCAAACACTAACGGTACTAAAGCATTTTTTTTGTTCATAACTCTCCTTAAAACTACTATAATATTTCAAATCAATCTAACAAGGGCCTTTCTATCGGCATACGGGCATTTGCCTTCAGCCAGAGTATCCCTAGTCTTTTTGGCTCACTTGCAAAAACATAACTCGTTAAAGGGTAAGCCAAATCTACCCGATAAACGATATTAACTACCAAATCTTCGTTGTGGTGAAAACTCACCTGCGGATCATTACTCGTACGCACTATTTTTGAGGAAAACCTCACCTTTTTACCCGGATCCGACATGCCGAGCATTTTCGCTAATGCGGTGCGCATTTTACTTTGCATCCTGTTTGCATCGGTTGAACCGCTATGTTTTTTTACACCGACCATAGAGCCAACCCTTGCAAGCTCGTAAGAAATATGGTGGGCAATCAAAGTATGATAGGCTATATTACCAAGTTCTAATACGACGAAGATTATCATCATAAAAATTGGTAATACTACAACAAGTTCAATTACTGTTTGCCCACCCTTATTTCTTAACATTTCAAAGAACTATATATTTGCTGCTTGACCGGTGATTTTAGCTTTGATTTGATCAAACAATTCCGGCATAAAGGTCTTAATAGCAGCACCGACTAAGCCGACTACTACGACAATGATACCAAGCATAAACAAGTATTCAATTGTGTTTTGACCTTTTTTATTCTTGATATTTCTGATAGCTTCATTAAAAGCTAAGTGCATTTTTGCGATATATTTCATACTACCTCCAATACTTTTTTAAATTTCACTTACGAATCAAGCTCGTACACTGACAAAATTATTTTAGCCCCACTTTCAAATTGTTTAGGGATTATATGGCTATAAAGTTGGTAAAACAAAACAAAGGCGATAAACAGTGCTGCTGTCGTCATAATATACTCAACCGTTGTTTGCCCTTTTTTATTTTTTACCAAACTTTTCATATATCTCCTAACTAAAACTGTACCCTTACCGCCAATTGATGGGCTGTGCCTAAAGCACCGGAAGGTAACATTGTATAATCGATACCTAAACCGTAACCCATAACTTCACTGCTGTAAAAACCGAAACCGAAAGATAATTTTGAAGTATCGGTAAGGCCGATCCTGTCTGCCAAATCACCGTCTTCGGCATAACCTGTGTTTTCGCGGTTATAATAACCGATACGAATATCAAAAACCGCAACTTCAATTAATTCTTCGGGAAGGTGTATTACCAAACCTATACCATAGCGGCATTTATCATCAACATATTTTACAAGTTCGCCTGTTACGGTATAATATTTGGTATTAAAAGCAAGACCGCCGCGTAATGCGGTAGGTACTTCATCTTTATCCCCTAAGTTTTGGCCCATGATACCCAAAACTAAAGTATCGTTTCTACCAAATCTCAAACGTCCACCGACGTCAAAAGCCGGGTTAATATGTTTAACACCTACGTTGTTTTCATTGATATACTTAGCTGTACCGCCGATATCAAGGAAGTTGAAAAACGTTCTTGCCAAACTGACTGTAGCAACGTAATCTTGTATAAATTGGCCGTTATAATCTTGCGGAATACCGTAGATATCGCGATCTTCCAAACTGCCTAACCTTAAATAACGCAAAGTAAAACCTAAATTTGTTTTACCAATTGGTTGAATATATGCAAGGGCAGTATCGCTAACACCTTCAAACCATTGCATGTGGGAGACCTGGAATTCCCTCGTATTTGCAACTGCAGCACCTGCGGGGTTCCAGAACAATGCTTGCGTTCCGTGGGAAAGGGCCGTAAAAGAATTGCCTAAGGCCTGGCCTTCCGGTGCACCTGTACCGAGTTTCAAGAAGGCACTTGCGGAAGTACCTGCATTATCATGAATATCAGCCCACAAAGC
>JBGVBB010000169.1:0-5350 GCA_045225155.1 Elusimicrobiaceae bacterium | reverse complement strand
GTGGAAGGCGTCGTGGCAGCAGGTCAAATAACTAAATAATCAAAATAAACCACTAAATTTACCCCCGAGTATTCCACTCGGGGTTTTTATTGCTAAAAAGGGCCTAAGTATATAAAAGATTTTGTGATTATTGTTCGTTATAATAATGCGTTCATAAAAAGTGTTCCTAAAAGTTCACTATTTTTTATATAATATTGCTGTATATAAAGTGAGGATTCAGTATGGGAAAAAGAATGAAAGATTATGTCGCAGCAATGATGCAGGTCGCTAAAAAAATGACATCTAAAGTTGCTGTGTCTAAACAAAATAGAGAAGAAATTTTGCGTGAAATGTTGGTTCAAATTAAGTTCTTTCAGCATGAAAGGTTAATTCACTTGATTGTTACAGTACTGTTTGCGTTTTTGACGATATTTACCATTGCTTGTTCATGTTTTTTAAACAATCCTTCATACGGTATGCCGTTTTGCCTATTGTCAGTTTTGTGTCTTGCTTTGTTAGTTCCCTATATACACCATTATTATGTTTTAGAAAACGGGGTACAAAAACTATATGAAATCTATGATGAGATTAGGGCCGGCCGCAAAGTCAAAATAAGCAAAGCAAAAAAACAAAAAAGAACTAAGTAACCTACATCATTATTTTATATAATATTTTTATAGTCCCGCGGAGGTTCTATGAGCGATAATTTAAAGAAAACACCCCTCTATGACGCATGCCTTAAAGCAGGTGGGCGTATGGTTGATTTCCATGGTTGGCTTTTGCCTGTTCAATACGAAAGTATTATTGCCGAACATAAAGCCGTAAGAAATGCGGCCGGTTTATTTGATGTTTCCCATATGGGGCAAATAATTTTTAAAGGTCAAGATGCCTATAAATTTTTGCAAAATGTCGCCACAAATAATTTCAAGCAAGAACCCGGCGCCGGTGCTTATGCACATATTTTAAATGATGACGGCGGTATTATTGATGACATTATCGCTTTTTGTATTAATCCTAATGAATTTTTCCTTGTAGTAAATTCCGCCACACGTTATAAAGATTATAATTGGTTTGTTAAAAAATCTGCCGGCTATAAAGTAGAAGTAAAAGATGTTTCAGACGATTATGCCATGCTTGCACTCCAAGGCCCTAAGGCTTTAGATATTTTGGAAAATTTAGTTCCGCAAATAAAAGAAATTGCACGTTTCCACATAAAACAAGATAAAATTTTTGATGCTTCTGTTTATATTACACGCACCGGTTATACCGGCGAAGACGGTGTAGAAATTATGGGGGATGCACAAACAATAAATAAATTGTTTGATTGGTGTCTTGCTAATGGTTTTACGCCTTGCGGGCTTGGCGCACGCGACGTGTTACGCCTTGAAGCAGGTTATCTTTTAAGCGGTAGTGATATGGACGAAACACGTAACCCGTATGAAGCATCTTGCGGATGGGTAGTGAAACTTAAAAAAGAAGAAGATTTTACCGCCAAAGCCAAAATGGCCGCCGTGAAAGAGGCCGGTGTTAAGGAAAAATGGACCGGTTTCCTTTTGCAAACGGCAGGCGTTGCGCGGGAAGGATGTTTAGTTTTTAAAGACGGGAAACAAATCGGTAAACTTACAAGTGCCACCTACTCCCCGTTGTTTAAAGGTATTTGCGCCGGTTACGTGCCTGCTGATTTAGAAGAAGGCGCAACAGTTGAAATAGAAGTTCGTGGGCGTAAATTGCCTGCCAAAAAAATAAAAATGCCGTTTTATAAAAACAGAGTTTAGTGAGGTGTAAAAATGTATAATCAAGAAAATTGTAAATTTGCAGCCACACATGAGTGGGCTTATATAGAAAATGATATTGCTACCGTCGGTATCAGCGATCACGCACAACATGAAATCAGCGATATCGTTTTTGTGGAACTCCCCAAAGTCGGTACAAAAGTTGAACAAGGTAAAAGTTGTTGCGTAATTGAATCAGTAAAATCAGCATCTGATATTTATGCACCGGTTAGCGGGGAAATTGTTGAAGTAAACCAAGCCGCTGCCGATAATCCATCAATAGTAAACCAAGCACCGCACGGGGACGGTTGGTTGTTTAAAATTAAAATTGCAAATCAAGATGAAGTAAAAAATTTACTTTCTTTTGACGCTTATAAAGCAACTTTATAATATGTTCACTTCAAATACTAAAGAAGATTTAGCGCAAATGCTTGCGGAAATCGGTGTTAAAAGTTTTGACGAACTTTTGCCCGTTCCGCAAGTTTTGCTTAAAGGTAATATAGATTTACCCTCTGCTCTAAACGAGCAGGAACTTACCGCCGAGGTTAAAAAAATTGCGGCCAAGAATAAACCGCTTATTAATTTTGCCGGCGGTGGTATGCAGGAACATTTCGTGCCTGCTGCCGTAAATGCTTTAAGCACAAGGGGGGAGTTCTTAACTGCATATACTCCTTATCAGGCTGAGGCTTCACAAGGCACTTTGCAAGCCATTTACGAATATCAAAGTTGCATTTGCGCTTTATTTGATATGGATATTTCAAATGCTTCGCATTACGACGGTGCAACCGCTTTGGCTGAAGCTTGCCTTGCGGCCACACATCTAAAAAATAATAAAACAATTTTATATACTAAGGCCTTACAACCGAATTACGCCGAAGTTTTAAAAACTTATTTTAAAAATGCAGAAGTTAAATTAAAAGAAGTCCCTTTAAACGCAGACGGCACAACAGATTTAAAACAACTTGAAACACTTCTTAAAAACGGTGCCGCCGCATTTATTTTACAAACACCGAATTACTTTGGTTGCATTGAAAGTGCTGAAGAAATTTCTTCTTTAGTTCATACAAACAATGCTTTACTTATTGCAAATGTAAACCCCACAAGTTTGGGCATTTTGCAAACACCCGGTTCTTATGATGCGGATTTTGCAGTCGCAGAAGGCCAAGGCCTAGGCAATGCCTTAAATTACGGCGGGCCTACACTCGGCATTTTTACATGCAAAAAACAATTTGTAAGGAATATGTCCGGCCGTTTATGCGGTATGGCAAAAGATAAGGATGGCAAACGCGCTTTTGTTTTAACTTTGCAAGCAAGAGAGCAACATATAAGGCGTGAACGTGCATCATCAAATATTTGTTCAAACCAGGCACTTTGTGCTTTAAATGCAACGATTTACCTCACACTTTTAGGGCCTGAAGGTCTAAAAGAAGTTGCCCTAAAGAATTTGGAAAATGCCCATTATTTGCAAACGGAACTTTGCAAATGTGACGGTTTTACCCTAAAATACAAAGCGCCTTTTTACAATGAGTTCGTTGTAACAACAAAAGTTCCCGCAGCAAAATTAATAAAAGCGGCCGCCAAAAAAGGTTTTTTGGCAGGTATAGCACTTGCTAAAAACGAACTTTTGCTTTGTTCTACCGAAGTTAACACTAAAGTTCAAATTGATGCTTTAGTTAATATTTTAAAGGAGGTAAAATAATGACTAACGCTTACCCGCACAATGTGCTTTCAATAGAAAAGTCCGTCAAAGGCAGGCGCGGTGTTAAAGTTTGCACACCCTCTTGTAAAGCGGAAAATATTTTACCTTCAAAATATTTACGCAAAACAGAAATTAATTTACCGGAACTCAGCGAATTTGATACAGTAAGGCATTTTACAAATTTATCACGCCTTAACTTTTGCCTTGATACACATTTTTATCCGCTTGGTTCTTGCACCATGAAGTATAACCCAAAAAGTTATGATGTTTTATCTTCATTAGATAATTTTACAAGTTTACACCCTGCTTTACCCGAAGCCAATGCCCAAGGTACTTTGCAAATTATTTATGAACTTGATAATATGCTTGCAAAAATTACCGGTTTAAGTGCATTTACTTTGCAACCTTCCGCCGGCGCACACGGTGAATTTTGCGGTGCTTTAATTGCACGTGCATATCACGCAAGCCGCAAAGATAAAGCAAGAACACAAATAATTGTACCTGATACCGCACACGGCACAAACCCGGCAACAGCAGCAATGGCAGGTTGCGAAGTGATAAATATTAAATCTGCCCAAAACGGTAAAGTAGATTTAACGGAACTCCAAAAAGCATTAAGCGAAAAGACCGCACTTGTGATGTTAACCATACCAAATACCGTCGGTTTATTTGAAGAAGATATTTTACAAATTGCCGATATGGTGCATAAGGCCGGTGCCTTGCTTTATATGGACGGAGCAAATTTAAATGCTTTAATCGGCCTTGTTAAACCGGCTGATATGGGTGTTGATATTATGCATATTAACTTGCATAAAACTTTGGCAACCCCTCATGGCGGCGGTGGCCCCGGTGCCGGTGCAGTCGGCGTTAGGCAAGGTTTGGAAGATTTCCTGCCAAACCCGAGAGTGGTTTGTAAAGACGGTAAATACTCTTTTGCCAAAAAGAGCAAGTTAAGCATTGGCAAAATGAAAAGTTTTTACGGTAATATCGCAATTTTAATCCGTGCATATTGTTATTTAAAACAACTGGATGGTGAAGCCTTAAAAGATATTGCTAAAAATGCAATTATCAATGCAAATTATGTAAGGGTAAAACTTAAAAATTATTTCCCTGCATTTTTTGATACAAAGTGCATGCACGAATGTGTTTTAACTATTGATAAAACCAAAATGCCGACGGTTAAAACATTAGATATAGCAAAGAATTTACTTGATAAGGGTTTCCATGCACCGACAATTTATTTCCCGTTAATAGTCCCGGAGGCTTTAATGATTGAGCCTACCGAAACGGAAAATAAACAGATGCTTGACAAATTTATTGAAGCCTTAAAAGAAATTTATAATAAAGCCTTGCATACACCTGATGTTTTGCATGATGCACCGCTTAATTGCCCTGTTAAAAGGATTGATGAAGTCAGTGCTGCAAGGGAACCTAATTTGAGATGGACAAAATAAAACTGATTATCAGCCCATTGCTTGATACATACGGGCAAATGGCTGTTGACGAATTACTGGTTTCAAATTTTGCACCGTGCATAAGGTTTTTTAATTGGAATCATCGCCCACAGGCAACTTTCGGTTATATACAAAAGTTTGCTCAGGCAGAAGCAGAATTAAAAAATCTTGGCATAAGCAGTTTTACAAGGCGTATGACAGGCGGCGGTTTGGTTTTGCATAAGGATGATTTGACATTTTCCTTGGTGTTTGATTTGCCTTCAAGAATGCAACCTAATTTGATTTATACGGCTTTGCATAGTGCTATACAAGACGAACTTAAAAAAGCCGGTTTTTTGGCAAGTGTTTACGAGGGGAAAAGTGATTATAATCCTCAAACTGCCGGGGGTAAAGTACAAAACTGTTTTACAAACCCCGTTGCAGATGATTTAATGCAGGGCGGTAAA
>JBGVBB010000168.1:0-1526 GCA_045225155.1 Elusimicrobiaceae bacterium | reverse complement strand
CATTATACAAATCTTTGGCTTCTGCCGAAAAATCAAACTGTTTGAGCCATACGCGAAAATCGAATGGAGGTTCTTTTGTTTCCATCGAAAACAAATCAGCTTCGCGATTATCAAATAACACATTCAAATCATTTTTATTACAGCCCAATTCCTCAGCAGTAAAGGGCATAATATAGTTTTTTTGACCTTTGTTGGAAAATAAATTACCTTTATAAAACAGCGAAAACATTACAGCATCATTAAATAATTCTTCTTTTATTTTGTCAAAGGTCCCTCTATAAATTAAATAATTCCATTCATAATAATTATTATGCGTATTAAAATTTAGACCTTTTGAAAGTAGACAGCATTTTATGTTTTTAGTAGTTATTTTATTTGGTTTTTCTTTTCCTCCATTGCTTATAATCAAAACATTATTTAAATAACTATATTGTCCAAAAATAAGCCCTACCTGATTGTTTTTTATTTCCTTTCCAATTTCATTTATAAGATTTGGACGAACATTATCGTAAGTGTAAGTTTTAACAAAATTCAAATTATCTGTTTTCTTATTATACTCATATCGGTCAGCAGTTATATATTTCCCGTCTATTTCTTCGCCTTTTTCTTTATCAAAAATCACTTGTGAAATAGACCATTCCGAAAGTTGAAAAGTGTCTTTTGCATTGCTAAAAATATGCGAAACAATTTTATATTTTGAATCTACAAAAACTGAAACGGTTTCACGCAAAAAAAATTCGGTTTTGGTATAATAAACGATAACATCTGGATTTAGTTTGAGAACTTTTCGGAAAAATTCAATCGCCAAATCATACGTAAATCCTTTTACGTTTTGATACGGAGGATTCATCACAATCATCAGCTTTCGGTTTTCGCGTTTGCAAATCTCGTTTATATCCAACTCAACGCCCTTGTATTTCCATTTTGGTTGCTCGTTATTTTTGAGGTAATCGTATTGGACAGCGTTTTCAAAACCCTTTATTTTGCAGATATCCACGTCCATCTGCTCCAAGGTCGACAGATAGCAATATTGTTTGAAATCTTTTCCAAATTCATTTTCCAAATTACCGACACCTGCACAAGGGTCGCACACAATAAATTCTTCGAGATTGTAGTGCCGTTTCAAAATTTCATTTTGCAATTTTACAAAACACGAAGGCGTATATTCGCCGCCTGTATCTTTGCGATACTCATCGGAATAAAGCATGGCACTATGTTCCAAAATTTTTAGAAATTCGTGTTTCTCGGGCGGACGTTTATATTTTTTCCAGAAAAACGCGTATTTCTCGCCATCATCAATAGTATAATATGCCGATGATGTGTGTCCCGAATATTTTATGCCATCCACTTTTTCACCATCATACATTATTTTGTAATGGCTCAAGTTGGTACCTTCTCGCAATAAATCTTGGTCGGAATCTTCTTCTTTTTCGCCAACTTTTACTTTACCGAAAAGTGTATCATCTTCAATATCGGTGAAAAACGATTTTTTGTAACAAGTTCCATTCAAAATATCCACCAAAAAC
>JBGVBB010000167.1:0-1909 GCA_045225155.1 Elusimicrobiaceae bacterium | reverse complement strand
TTAGGTGTCATTATAACCAAACTGGCATTAAAATCAGGTTTTTCCGAAGGGAAGAATTCCCCCTCTTTGGGTTCTTTAAAATCTTTTACGACATCATCTTCAAGGCAAGATGCAATTTTTTTGCACCACATTTTTGAAAATGCACCGAAATTTAAACCTGAAATTGATTTTTTGGTTAAATTCCAGGCAACAGAATCTAATGCCGGTGTTGCACCGCCTAAAAAGAAAATGATTGTATAATCTTGCGGCAAATTAAATAATTTTCTTAAATTTTCCGTCGCTTCGTGGTAAAAACCTTTGGTGGAAATATCAGCAGCGCGGTGGCTCCTTTCAAACATCATATCGCAAACAGGTGTTTTGCGGATTTGCGGGTGCCCCTGTGACGGCCCGCATGCAAAAGTGGATGTTGGTAAATCTTCTTTTTTAAAAGTAACGGACATAGTAACCTCTCTATTAAATAACTTCTTACATCTATATTACAAATTTTAGAGTTTTGATTTCAATAGGGAATCCTTAATTTGAAACAATACCCATATAATTGGTAAAATGTATTTGTATGCAAATGACAGATTTATATACCGCGCTGACTACAAGCGCCTACCGCAAACCGGAAGCACCGGCTGTGGTATTTAACGGAAAGACTTGGTCCTTCCACGAACTTTTAATGACTATTGACAGAGCATCCGATATGCTTTGGGCATACGGTATAAGAAAAGGCGACCATGTGGCCATCGCACACCGCAATTCCGTAGAAACTATTATTGCAAATTATGCCCTCTATAAGATAGGGGCGATAAGTTTACCTATAAACTTTATGGTTTCAAAACCGGAAGAACTTAAATATATGCTAACGAACAGCGGTGCAAAAGCAGTAATAACACAAGCGGAATTTTTACGTCACTATGCAGGTATCAAAAAAGATTTACCGAATGTAAAATATATTTTTACGACCGATGAAATTTCTTCAAGTGCCGCTTCTATGGTTACAGATGGTAGCATTAAACTTTTTTGGGACGAAGTAAAAAACAGTAAATTTAACTCCGAAACCTTAAATTGCCACCCCACTGTAGATGATACCGCTATGCTTTTGTATACTTCAGGCACAACAGGTTTACCGAAAGGCGTAATGCTTTCCCATAAAAATATAATGTCCGATGTTATATCAACGGTGATAAGTTTTAAAATTTCTGATGATGACTCCATGATTTGTATTTTGCCTATGTTCCACACTTTAGCATGGACTGCTAATGTCGTGATTCCGTTGAGTGTGGGTATGAAAACTGTTGTAGTCGCCAATATTACCCCCGCAGCTGCTTGGCTTAATTTAATGGGGCGTGAACGCATAACAATCATGACGGCAATCCCGCAGATTTACAGTGTTCTTTCTAAAGAGGCAAAAGGTTTAAAACGTATATACTTGCAATATTGGGCTTTTAGGAAGGTGCGCTTTTGTATTTCCGGTGCGGCCCCTTTAAGCAAAGAAACAAAAGACCATTTTGAAAAACAACTCGGTATACCAATACTTGAAGGTTATGGGTTAACAGAAACCAGCCCCGTAGTAAGTGTAAATACCGAACAAAGCAGAAAACACGGTACAGTAGGTATAAATTTACCTTATATCAAAGTACGTATTATTGATGAAGAAGGCAATGAACTCCCCAGAAACACAGAAGGCGAAATCGTTATTAAAGGTGATAATGTCTTTAAAGGCTACCATAATAACCCGGAAGCTACTGCCGCCGCTTTTGATAAAGACGGTTGGTTTAAATCAGGCGATATCGGCTTAATTGATGATGAGGGTTTCATTACAATTAAAGACCGCTTAAAAGATATGATTATTATTAAAGGTCTAAAAGTATTTTCCGCACAAGTTGAACATACCATTATGGAATACGAAAATATTGAAGAA
>JBGVBB010000166.1:0-2788 GCA_045225155.1 Elusimicrobiaceae bacterium | reverse complement strand
GTTGCTTTAAAAGCATATCTTTAATGTCAAAATCTTGCATTTTGGCAAGCGTTTGTTCCTGAAAGGTAAAATTGCCTTGCAGAATATTAATAATGCTTTCTGCGGCATTTTTTGTGTCACCGAACGGTATTAGAAAACCGTTTTTTCCTTCTTTTAAAACTTCGCTTATTCCTCCGACATCATAACAAACGGCAGGTACCTTCATAAAAAGTGCTTCAAGCAAAGCCATCGGTAAACCTTCCCGGATGGAAGTAAGCAAAAAAACGTCTGCTATGGAAAGAAGGTGCGGAATGTCATCCCGCTCACCGATAAGTTTAAAATTATTTTCAAGTTTTAATTCTTTTATTAAATTTTCCGTTTTGGTTTTAAGCGGGCCTTCCCCCGTATATAAAAATACGGCGTTGGGTATTTTTTTGCACACAATACTGGCAATTTTTACACTTTCAAGAGGGTTCTTTTCCGGTTTTAAATTGGCAGTTTGCAAAACGATTTTTGTATCCTCTTTAATACCCAATTCTTCAAACAATTTAGCATTATTAAAACGCAAACTTTCTTTTGTTTTCGGTGTGACACCGGCGCGTATAAGGCGTGCTTTTTGCGGTGTTGTAATTTTATATTTTAAAGCGGTTTGTAAATCTTTATTTGAAACAAAAACCATATAATCTGCAAATAATGCCGCAAAACGTTCAATAAAAATATAAAAATACTTTTTAAATATGTTTTGTCCGTCGTAAAAAACAAAACCGTGTGTGGTGTGTACCACTTTTGCTTTTGTAAAAAGTTTGGCGGCAATACGCCCTAAGATACCTGCTTTGGGGCAATTTGTATGTACGATTTGCGGGTCAATTTCTTTTAATTTTTTAATAAGTTCTTTAAATGCCAAAAAATCTTTGATAGGGTTAATTTGACGAACTAAAGACGGAATAATATAAAAGTTTTTTATATGGTCTTTTGCATATTTTTCAAGTGTTCCACCGAGGCCGCATAACAAAAAAGGCTCAAAATTATCGCTGATATGGCGTGCTGTATACAGTACACTTTTTTGTGCGCCGCCCAGGTCAAGTTTAGTTATAACGAATGCTATTTTTGTTGCCATAAACCGATTTTGTAAGACGGATAATAATAATTTAAAATGCCCTTTGCATCTTTTTGTTCGCCTGCTAAACCTATGGCACCTGCAATGCAAATACCGCTGCCGTTACCGGTATCAGAACCGATAAATAAAACTTCTTTTTTAAACGGTATAAATGTAAAGAAATCTGATCTTAAAGTGCCTGCTGAAAGCACAAAATTGGCTTCTTTAAAAGGTAATTCAATAGTTTTTTTAGATCCCACAAAACGCATAGCTAAAATTCTGCCGGTATCTGAAAAATCCGCTACTTCAAAATATTTTAGTTTACCGATATTAAAATTTTGTTTTAAGCGTTTTTGAATATCTTTTATAGGTATTGCGTAAATCCATTTAATTTCGGACCATGCTGTCGGGTCTTTCGGTGCTGAAAGTAAATCAGCCGGAGGGTTCGAAAACATATATTTAAAATTATTTAAAGCACTTGGTTGAAAGTCAAAAGTCTTTTTAGTATTTTTTATACCGTCTTCGGTAACAGGCCCACAGGCTTTATAAGTTTTTGCTAAAGCAAGTTCTCCGCCGTCTGTAAGTAAGACTTGGTTTTTTGTTGCTTCGGCTGCTTTTCTCGCAAGGAAGGAAACCATATTATTCCCGCCGAAATTAAAATCAGCCACGTTATCAGGGATATTAAAATCAAAGTCTGCAGTTAAATCAATGATATTGTAAAGGCGTGTTCTTGTTGCTATTGCCATGGCTTCCAAAACTGCTTGGTCGCGTACACCGTGTAAGGCGGTGGTAAGTAGCGGTGCGACAGTTTCTTCTACGGAAGTTATATTTACAAGTTGCATACCTTCTTGGGTCGGTATCACAAGCAAGGAACCGATTAATTCCTTATCACCTAAGTTGGTTGCAAAAATATTGTCCGCTTTTGCATCTTTTACTATCATGCTTAATTTTTTATCTTCAATGCTGATAATAAAAGGGTTTTTAGTGGAAAAATCATAAGTTCCCCATTTGTTTTGGATATGGACGCCTTTTTCATTTTTATCGAAGATAATATTTTTTGCTACAAAGGCATCCGCTTTCAAAACAAAGCCGCGTTTATCGTCTTTAATCATATATGGGGAACTTGTGGAAAATGTAAAGCCCGTAATATTTGTAAGCATTCCGTTTGGGGCTGAATAAAGCCCGATTTTAAGCGGTTTACTTTCATCCGGTGTGGCATTTTTTATAAACATTTCGTTTAAGCGGGAATAGAATAAATAGTCTTGTGCATCCCCTTTTATATGCTTTGAAAGTTTTTTCAAATATTTTTTTGCTTCTTTATTTTTACCGTCTAAGATGAATAGACTTGCATAACTTTGCCAAGAGGGTATATATTGCTTTAATTTGTATTGGGTGCGGGCCAAATATAATTGGGGCATATAGTTACTGCCGTCATGTTCTAATGCTTGCTCAAAAAGCGTTTGGGCGGCTTTTTTATTGCCGTTTGCCAAGTATATTCGTGCAATTAAATAAACCGCATGGGAAATTTTATATGGATCATTACTGTAAATATCTTGCAAAATTGTACCGGCTTCCGTAAATTCTTTTTTATTAAAATATGCTTGTGCCAAAGCAAGTTTGCCGGATGCTAAATACTCAAAATCCGAAGTCAAAAAGAGCATATTGTTATAAGTTTTTTGTGCTTCTTTTACTTTATTTTGTGCTGAATAAAGC
>JBGVBB010000165.1:0-5280 GCA_045225155.1 Elusimicrobiaceae bacterium | reverse complement strand
TGTCCGCACAAATGCGCAGATATATTCATCATTTCTTAGCAGAAGAACAAGACATTGTTACCGTTTCGGAAGGCGAAGGCAAATGGCGCAAAGTAGTTATTAAAATCGCAAAACCGGAAGATAAAGCCGCACAAACCGCTCCGGCAGAAACACAAACTGCTAACGAAACTCAGCCCGTTGCAGCAGTAACCGAAGCACCTAAAGCGGAAGAAACACAAGTTCAAGATTCTTGCGTTCAAACAGCAGAAAGCACAAATTGCCCTGCTGAAAACTTAGCAAATACAACACCGGAAGCAAACCCTGAAACAACACCCGAAGTTAAACCGGAACAAAACACACAACCAACGCAAGAAACACAACCGACACAAACCGAAGAAACAAAATAAAATTGAATTAACAAAACCCCCTAGAAAATCTAGGGGGTTTTTATGTTTAAATAACAGTCAAAAAATTATTATACTAGTGTGAGATAAGAGCGACGCATGAACAGTTTGTTTGATAAGAATTTGAACCACCGGTCAATGGCACCTGGCTGCACAATTTAACTGTTCCAGTAGGACATTCATCATTTCCTGTATTATTTTCTGTTCCTTCGGTAACCACATCGCTTATATTTTTCTTATAGTTAGGTAATAATGTCGGGCAAATGGCCTCATTATCACAAGCAATTACGTTTGTAGTATAAGATCTACCGAATTTATATTGATATTTACCGCCATGCCTGGTTGCAATAACGCCGGCTTTGTCACCTTCGGTACCGTTTAACGTATAAACGAAACTTGGTGTTTCAAGTGAATTTTGTTCACCGATTTCAACCCCATTTCTGTCATTAAATTCGAGGTCCAAATCGCTGAATTTGACTGCATACGCTTCATGTGTCAAATAATGCCTTTTTTGTGCATCAACAATCTTGCCTAATACCGATAATGCCTCCGCACTACGTGATTTTTCACCTGCTCTGAAATACTGCATGGAAAATATCGTTATAATGCCTATAATCAAAACAACTGTCAACATTTCTATTAGGGTAAACCCTTTCTTACTATTTTTCATAATATCTCCAAGTATGTTTCTATGTAAACATACACCTAAAGTATACAAAATAGGAAAAGAACATACAAGTAACCAAATTTCCACTTACAAAATGCTAAAATGTATATATGAAGAAAACATTATTTTTAGCAACTTTAATTTTAACTTGCGTGGCATGTTCGTCAAAGCAAGAAAATAATCTCCCGGGGCCTTTAATTTACAATAATTCCCCGGTATTAGCTTATGTTAATAATCAACCTATAACCCAAGAAGATTTTGACAGAGCAGCAAATAACTTAGACGATAATTTCAAAAAATTCGTTACTACAGAAAGCGGCCGGGCAAATTTTCTTTCATTTTTAATAAGTGAAAAATTACTTTTGGCCGATGCTATGGACCGCGGTATTAATTTAACGCAGGAATATCGTGCTGAAATTACCGCTCTTGAAGAAGCCCAAAGGGCTGCTTTGGAAACTGCAAAAAATTTTGCATTAAGGCGCAACTTGCTTGAAAGTTTGGCACAAGACGGCACACTCGGTGTAACAGAAGAGGAAATAAAAGATTATTATAAAAAATATCCTTATGAAATAACTATAAAGCAATTTATTATTTCAGATTCACAAAAAGCAGCTGATGTAATGAAACAAATGCGCAATATTCATACGGCGGCACGCTTTGCCGATTTTGCTAAACAATTTTCTGATGAACCTTTAGCCAAAAAAAGCGGCGGTGATATGCCCCCCTTTATTCCGGGTGAATATTTACCGCAAATTGAAGTACCTGCGGCAAATTCCAAATTAATGGAAGTACAAGGTTTTATAACCACGGCACAGGGTAATCATATCATAATGAAAACAGCAGAAAAACGCTTAACATATAATGAAGCAAAGGATAGAATCAAATCAATCATAGAAAATCAAAAATTAGATTCTTATTTAAACTCTTTAAATAAAAAGTATAATATAAGTATAGTAAAGGAGGAAACAAATGAAAATAAATAGACTATTCGTTATACCGGCAGTTTTGCTTTTAGGTGCAACTTTAGCAAATGCCAAGGTTATAGACTCTAATGTTGCCACCGTAAACGGGCAGGCAATTTCCAGCTCCCAATACAACAAAATGGTAAACGCGATTCTTGAGGGGTATAAAGCAAGAAACCCGCAAATTTTGCAGGATCCTCAAAACGTCGCCGCAATTAAGCAAGAAGTTTTGAACGAACTTATTACCGAAAATCTTTTAATTCAAAATGCAAAAAAAGAAGGTATTAATGTTAAAGACAGCGAAATTGCCGACGGTATTAATGAAATCAAAGGCCGTTTTACTATTGACCCGGCAACCGGCCAAAGAATAACAGATCCTAAACAAATTGATGCCGCTTTTAATGCCGAACTTAAAAAAGAAGGCATGACATACAAACAATTTGAAGCAAAAATCAAAGATCAAATTGCCGTCAGGAAACTTATTGACAATGTTGTAAACAGTAAAGTTACCCCCCCGACAAAAGAACAAATCAAATCACTGTATGATGATGTTGTTTTAATAATGTCAGGTGATGAACAAAAAGTTAAAGCTTTACCTAAAAATCGCCTTGAACAAGCTGTTCCTTTAGCGGCGAAATTAAATCAACTTACCGCAGAGCAAATAAGGATTTCCCCCATATTTGTAAAATTTGACAATAATACCCCGGCAGAAATTTCCGCCAAAGAAAAGTTAGCCAAAAAAATTAAAAAAGAAGTTAAAAAAGGCAAACAAACCATGCCGGAACTTATTGAAAAATATTCCGATGATAAAACCTCACTTCAAACAGGCGGTGAAATGATCTTAATCAAAGGCGTAATGCCCAAAGATTTTGATGAAAAAATCTTTGCAGTCAACGTCGGTGATGTAAGTGATCCTATCAAAACCGACAATGGTTACTATGTAATTAAAGTTCAAGAGAAAAAGGCAAAACGCGATTTCACTTTTGAACAAGTTGCACCTGATATGGGGCAATATTTAGCAGCCATCAAAATGCAGGAAGAAATGAACTCTTACTTAAATAAATTAAAAGACAAATCAAAAATTAAAGTAATGATTAAGTTTGACGAACCTGCAAAAGAAGTTGCAAAAACAGAAGCAAAATAGTTTTTTAAAAGCGCACCCACGCGGTGCGCTTTTTTTGTCTAAAAATATGAAACATTTAATTATCACTTTAGGCGACCCGATGGGTATCGGCCCGGAAGTAACAAAAAAAGCCCTTAAAGCCTTAAAAAAAACCAACAATATCAAAATTACATTGATTGGGGAACGTGCGGCCGGGTTTACTAATTTTGATAATTTCATTAAAATAACAAGCAAATACAAAAAACCGTTAAAACACGAACCGTCAAAATACGGTGCCGATATTTCTTTTAAGGCATTAAAAAGTGCTATAAAAATTTGTTTAAAAGATAAAAATGCACGCCTTGTAACCGCCCCGATTTCAAAAGAAGCATGGGCCAAAATAGGTATAAAATTTACAGGCCATACCGAAGTTTTAAAACATTACGCCGCAAAATCTAAAGAAGTTTTAATGATGTTTACGGCAGGCAAAATCAATACCGCTTTAGCGACGGAACATTTGGCTTTAAAAGATGTTTCAAAATATTTAACGAAACAAAAACTTGAAGCAAAAATAAAATTATTTTCAGAGTTTTTGGGCAATAAAAAAATTGTTGTTTCCGCCTTAAACCCGCATGCCGGGGACGGCGGTAAAATTGGCCAAGAAGAAAATAAAATTATTATTCCCGTCATCAAAAATTTACAGAAACAAGGTTTAAATATTGATGGTCCGCTGAGTATTGACAGTGCCTGGCAAAAGCATTTAAAGGGTAATTTCAGCGGAATATTCTGTATGTATCATGATGCTGCACTTTTGCCTTTAAAAATAATCTCTATACCTGCCGTGCATATAACTTACGGGCTTAATTTTTTGCGTGTTTCCCCCGTACACGGTACTGCCTTTGATATAGCCGGCAAAAATATTGCCGATTTTAGCAGTATGCTTGCCGCGATAAAATTTGCTTTAAAGTATAAATAGGTTTGAATCTTGACGGAAGCAAAGCAGTTTGCTTCCCCCAGAGAAGCATTTAAAAAGACCCCAGCATTTCGGACAGAACTCGGCTTACGGTAAAATTCCTGACGGAAAATGCTTCAGGGCCCGGGCTCGCGGTACTCGCCTTTGCCTTCGGCAAAACTCGTACAACGCTGTGCCCTTCGAGTCCTGACGGAAGCAAAGCAGTTTGCTTCCTCCAGAGAAGCATTTAAAAAGACCCCAGCAAATGCTGGGGTCTTTTTAAATGGCTCCTCGGACAGGACTCGAACCTGTAACCTATCGGTTAACAGCCGATCGCTCCACCATTGAGCTACCGAGGAATCTACATATATTATATAACAAAAAAAGCAGGTTGTAAATAACTTTTTTATTTGCTATATTTATAAAGGGATTTCCGTCATTAAAATTCATTATATCATTTATGGATTACCTTTTTAATATTGACGAACTGCAAAAGGAAAACCCCGCCCACACCAAAGACAAATTTAAACAGGAAAAACAAAATTTTTTATCTGCTTTGCTTGAAGCGGACACTTTAACCGAAGCACTTGAAAATTCCGCTCTCCCCAAAAACTTACTTTTTACTTTTTTATTTGACGATAAAAATTTTTTAAAACAATTTGATAAAATAATAAATTTAAAACTTGAAATTGCTTTGGTTGATACCGCTTTAAAAGCAAAAGCTGCAAATGTTTTGTCCTTTTCCCTGATGAGCAGATTACCGAACAAATATAATAAAAACAAAAAAGAAATTTCAAAAGATTTAGCAGAACCGCAAATAACAAAAATTATTTATGACGAGCAAAACGAGGATAATTAAAGTAAATAAAATATTCAAAAAAACCTTTAAAGCAAATACTACCACCGTCATAAATGTCGGCGGTGCGCGTAGCGGTAAAAGTTATGCTATGGCACAACTTTTAATTTATAAAGCCGCAAATGAAATTTGCCAAATAGCGGTAACACGCAAAACTATGCCTGCACTCAAAATGACCGCCATGCGTCTGATTTTAAACTTACTTAAAGAATATAATTTGTTTACCCCCGCTTGCTTAAATAAGACGGAAAACACTTATAAAATGGGGCGGTCAATGTTCCAGTTCTTTTCTTTAGATGACCCGGAAAAAATAAAATCATCCGAGTTTAATTATATTTGGCTTGAGGAAGCAACCGAA
>JBGVBB010000164.1:0-2307 GCA_045225155.1 Elusimicrobiaceae bacterium | reverse complement strand
TCCTTTGAAATAAGGTCGTTTTCCACACTCGGCACTTGGCTTGAAATTAAAGGTTCAAATTCATTTATTGAAGAACCTTTAAAGCGGATAATTGTGTCATAAATATTTAAAAGCACGCCATGGGTTATACCGTCATATGATAGGGCAGGGTCCAGTGTCTCCGTTTCCCCTGCAAGGGCAAGGGTTAACTCTTTTTCGCTGCGCTTCGGTGCACAAGAAATAAGGCAAAAACATAACAAAAATGCAATAAAAATTTTAATTTTCATAAGCAAATGCATAAGCAAGCCCGCGTTTATTTTTAAGCCATACTTTGGCCAAATCTTTCCTTGAATAAATTCTACGTGCCGTTTTAGCGGTTTTTGCGGCAGGATCTATTGCAATAAAATCGCCGTTCTCATCAAGCCCGGTTAGTATAATAAGGTGGCCTTCGGTTTGTTTTACAGGGGCATTTTTAAGTTCCCCGTTTTTAAATTCAATGGAAATTATTAAAGGGCGGGCTTGATAAATTTCCGCTTCCGCTTGTGCAAGTGAAGAACAACGCACCACACAAGATTTAAGCCCCAGTTCCCCGGCGTATGCGGTATTGAAAGGCCAAGTACCGTAAATTTTCGCTCCTTCATCAAAAACGCCTTTTATTGTGTTATCTAAATTTACTTTTTTGCCGAAATAATTTAAAGCCATTGTTAAACTTGTCGGGCTGCAAATTTCATTACGCAAACTTTTAATTTTATATTCTTTTTGGCTGATTGGTTTTATAGGCAGTTCAATATTTGTAACACCTAAACTTTCCAAAGAAAGTTCGGTATTATGCTTAATATCTCTGTTTGTTAAAGCAGCGGTAATTAAATTTATTTTCGCATTGCCAAGTACAGTAATTTGAAGTTTAAAAGCGGCGGTTTTTGTGCGCGGTATAATAGTGTCTGCTTGGCGTGAAATAAATTTATCTTTTAAATCGCTGAAAGTTTTTTTATAGTTTTTTGAGAGATAAAAAAGTTTATATAAAGGGCTCCAGCCTTGTTCGGTTTTGACAGCACATTGCATCAAAACCGCTGCATCTTTGCTTTTGTAAATTACATTTAAGGAAGGCACTAAACTGTCGAAATTAAAAGGTGCTTTTATAGTTTTTGATACAAAAACCTGTAAATCTTTATTTATTTTTAAATTTTTAAAATCTGACGGAGTTAAAAATAAGGTATAGGCAGGTAAAATGCTTGCTTGTTTGAAAATTTTTGTTGGCATTGTTCCCCCAAAAAATCGGGGCACCCGGGCTTGAACCGGGAACCTCTCGCTCCCAAAGCGAGCGCTCTACCATTGAGCCATGCCCCGTAATATGTTGCAGCGTTAATCTCCGGGACTAGGACTCGAACCTAGGCTAAACGCTCCAGAGGCGCTTGTGCTACCATTACACCATCCCGGAATATATACATTTTACCATATTTTGAGGATGTGTAAGGCCTAATTGCTCTTTAAATGATATAATAAAGTAAATAACATATAGGAGGTATTATGTTTTTTATTTCACCTATCAAAACACTATACAGTATTAAGTTCTATTTACAAACTTTAAAAGAGTCTTTAGGGAAAGCCTTTGGTTTTGTTGCATATTTGTTTGTTTTGGGATCTATTTTCCTTATTTTATATACACCCGGGAAATTAAAACCTTTACTCGCAGAAGGGGTGGATCAAATAGCAAATATAGTTCCGGAAATAAAAGTAAGCCAAGGTGTAATAACCGCAAATGACAATAAAAGACTGGTTATCAGCCCTAAAGAATTAGAGGGATATAAAATCATTTTTGATACTGCTTCCACAGAGCCTGCCTACCCGACCCAGATGCAAAAGGAAAACATATTGATGTACGTAAACAAAAACACTGTTTACGTGTTCGCTAACGGGCAATTCCAGCAAAATACAGTTCAAAAAGAATTTGAAATGGAAGTATCCCAAGAAATTTTGATGACGAAAAAAGATCAAATTGTTAAAACATTGGCCGCTGTCTTAGTGATAATATTTATTTTGACTCTTGCATTACATATAACTTTCTTTATCATAATTGCCCTGTTAGTAGCCTTTATAATTAATGTGGTAACTAAAGCTAATTTGAGTTTTAAAGAATTGCTTACTTTGGCTTTATATTTGCAAGGCCCTGTATTCTTGATAGAATTAGTATTATTTCTTTTACCTACAAGAATTATCGGCTTGAGCGTTTGGGCGGCTTTGCTGATTTTTGTAATTTACTTAAACTTAATATTCTTAAATCTTCGTGCTACATATGTGGGCAAAAAAACAGAAGTACCGGTTGATGAG
>JBGVBB010000163.1:0-5212 GCA_045225155.1 Elusimicrobiaceae bacterium | reverse complement strand
CTTCCAAAGGTTCTTCTTCTGTAATTAACGGTAAATCTTGAATTTCTTTAGGTTTTGGAGCGATAAAAGATAAATAAAGGTCGGCGTCGGCATAAGATAAATTTGAGAGTTCTATTTTGTAACCTTTGGAGTTCGCCAAAAAATAACCTTCCGTATAATTTGTACTGCCCGCACTGTAACTGAAATATAAATAAGGATCTAAAGTAGAAAATTCACCCCTTTTAATTTCTTCTCCGGAATAAGTATTTTTAAGTAATTTAAATTTTTTATTTTTAACTTGTTTTATCCCGTCATTTATTGCATTTTCAAGGCAGTCTGTATCGTTACAATTCGTTAATTTTGTAATGATGATTTTGCTAGTTCCTTTTTTAAAACTTAAAATTTCATTTTTTGATACTTTTACGCTTTGCCATTTAGGGGGCAGTGAAATACTGAAACTGCCGTCTTTGGAGCTGAAAGACGCAGCAAAACAAGATAAACTAAAAAAATATAAAAAAAGTGCGAGAGTTAATTTACGCATATATTTATTATATAAAATTACGCGAAATGGGTAAATTATTTTAACCTTAGAATCTGTTTGAAAAGAAAAAGTTTTGTTTGTGCTTAATAAAATATCTTCTAAGCATGTAACTTGAAAGTAATATCGATATAAAATCCGCAACAGGTGTTGCTATAAAAACACCTTTTAACCCAAAAAATAATGGCAAAATAAGTACGGCCGGTATTAAGAGCAGAACCTGCCTTGATAAACTTAAAATTAAAGCTTTTAAAGGTTTATTTGTTGCTTGGAAAAACGCTGTTGTCAGTATCTGCATCGGAACAAGCGGTAACATTATGTTAAAGTATCTTAAAGCGGAAGCCGCCATATCAATTAAAGGTTTATCCGTAGAATTAAATATTGAAACAAATTGTTTTGCAAAAACTTCCGTTAAAATAAAACCTGTAACTGTTACGATAACACTCCATCTTATTGCCATCTTTAAGGTTTGTATGGCGGTATTATATTTTCTGGCACCGTAATTGTAGCCGATTAAAGGTTGTGCGCCTTGGCTGATACCCAGAACCGGCATAACTATAATTGTATTTATCGCTATAACTATACCCATTGCCGAAACAGCCAAATTGCCACCGTATCTTACAAGAGAATGATTTAAAATAATATTTAATAAACTTGTTGCTAATTGAAAGACAAATTGCGAAAATCCGATTTTTATACTGTCTAAAAATAAAACAAAATTTGTATTCAAATATTTTAATTGTAAACGATATTTTGTTTTTTTGCCGATTAGGAAAACCATTACCCATATTGAAGAGCAAGTCTGCCCGCACACTATTGCCCAAGCCGCACCGGCCATACCCATGTCAAAAGTAAATATAAATAAAGGTGCCAAAATTAAGTTTATTATTGCACCGATAATTTGCGTTGCCATGGCGGTTTTTGGGTGTCCGCTTGAGCGTATAAAATGATTTAACCCCATAGTTACCATTGCCATAGCATTGGCTATAAGCAAAGGTTTTGTGTAAGCAACTGCGTAAGGTAAAATTTCTGGTGTTGCACCAAAGGCTACCAAAATATCTTCCAAAAATAAATAAGAGATAATTAAAGCAAATATCGCAACTAAAGAAAGGTATACTACCGCATTTCCTAAAGTATAACGTGCTTTTTCTTCATCTTTCCTGCCGAGGTAAATTGAGAACAAGGCATTTGATCCGATACCTATAAGTACACTCAAAGCCATAAATAAAATTGCAAGCGGGAAGACTATTGCAATGCCTGCAATCCCTAAAGCACCGATTGATCTACCTATATATATGCGTGATATGATATTATGCAAAGCCATTACAAACATCCCGGCTACTGCCGGTGCAGAGAATTTTGTAAGTAATTTAGAAATAGTTCTGTCCTTGAAAGGATTTTTTTCTGGTTTTGCGGTCATAGATTATTTGGGCTTTAAAAAACCCGCACCTAAGCGCGCGGGTTTTTTAGATAGATTTTCCCTAATTAAAAGTACGTCATATTAAAATAACTTTCTATATCTTTTTTAGCATAAGCCTTTTCCAAAGTTTTTTCCAAGGCTATCAAAGGAATGCGCCCAACTGATAAAACTTTTGTGTGGAAAGTGGCCAAATTAAAATCACCTTTTAATTGTTTTTTATATTTGGCTCTTAAGCGTTGGAATTCCTGTGATCCTACTATATAAGAAACTGCATCAAAAGGCCTTAATGCCAAGTAATTTAAGTAAGCTTTTGCTTCTTTTTCATCTATGCCGGCATTTTTTAAGTAGATTAATGCGGAATCAAAATCAAAATATTTTGTTTGCAAGTTATAATCTGCTACAGCATAAACTGCTTGCTTATAGTTAAACCAAAGATAATTTAATTTGTCTTCTTCTTTATCAAAGAAGTTATTTTCATACGCAGTATCTATTGCATATTTTATCCAACCGTGTATATAGAACATATCATCGGATAATTTGCATAGTAATGACAAATTAGCAGGTTCTACCGAGTAAATTAATGCTTGCCCCGGGGTAATGTATTCCGCGGAATTAAATTTAAGTTGCCCATAATTATAATCCCTGTTAAATTCCACTTTATTCAAATTAAGTTTTTTGGGCATTGTTACTAAAATGTCGCCGATCCTTTTATCCGCTAATGCAACAGGGGGGAACACATTGACTTTTGAAGGCAAAGCTCTGAATGTCGGTGGTGCGGATGTTATTACGATAGGTAAAGCAAGTGTCGGGAAAAGTTTATTGGTAACAAAAAATTCATCTGCCTTTCTTACTTCTTCGGAGTATGTGTTTAAGACTTTATTATAATCCGGTGCATTTTTGAAATTTTTTGCAAGTAAATGGTAATCTTTAGGATAAACCGGTGTTTTACCTTTTACGGTTCTTTGTTCTTTCTCATCATTCGGTAAAGCCACTAAAACCTTCGGCGTCATCCATTTAACCAAATCTTTTTGTGCTTGGTTGAGATTTTTTTCCAACAATCCTTCCACTCTGCTGTATCTTGTAGGGGAAAGATATACTTCATCAAACAAATATTCGTAATTTTCACTTCCGAGTCTGAAATCCGCTTGATTTTCATTTCCTAATTTCTTTTGCAAGAAGTTTTTGTATCTTTTAAGTGCTGTTTCCATATTTTTGGAAAGTTGATTGAGTTGGCTTTTTGTAATTCTGTCGCTGGCAATCCTCAACACAAGGGTTTTTAATCCTTGTAAATTGGAAATTTCAAGATTTATTTTATCTATTGCAGATTGGATAATAAAGTCAGACGGATTTGTTAAATTTTCTTCAGCATCTCTTAAGACATTCGGTAATGCTTCCATGCGTTTTAAAGCATATCCTAAACGTTCTTGATCGGGGATAAAATCTTTAATGAGCATTTCATAGATCGTGTCTATCGGTTCTAAATACCACATCGGGTCAAGTTCAAATTGTTTTCTTATTTCGGTATTAAAGTATTTTAAATTAACGAGTTCTTTTAACGTGTAATAATCTGCTTGTGCATATACGGATAAAGAAGAAGGTTTAATATTTTCCAAAGTCGCTTTTAAAGAGTTTAAAGCTTTTACTTTTGCTACTTCTTTCTGAGAGGTACGTTGACCGATTTCATAGTGATAACCGTTTAAACCCAAACGGGCTGTTTCTTCTTCAAACATAGCGGATATTAAAGACGTGTACTTGTTACCTAAAGAAAAAATTCTGTCGTCATTTATCAAAATGTTTTCTTCTTTAATCATGTCGGAAGCAAAAGAAATACCGACACCGCATAACAAAATACTTGCAAGTAAAGAAATGTTTAATATTTTTTTCATAACATAAAACCCCTTTTAAAGTTAAGTTCAATTTACATTTTAACATATTTTTTGCAGTAACACTAATAAAAATGTAAAATATTTTATACCTCTCTTTTTTTACAAGAGGAAAAAGGGAAGGGATATTTCTCTTGGAGGATTTTTATGTTGTTTTGGTTGTTTCGTTTGTCTGCATTGATCGGTTTACCTTTGCTTGCTTATGTGTTTTTAGATAATAATAGGTATTCCATCACTCTTGCATTTATTTTGGCAATAGTTTTAGTAGCTGCCGAATACTTTGTAAGAACTTTAAAATTTATGTCAATACTTATTGGCATTTTCGGCGCACTTATAGGTTATGGCTTATTTTTTACCGGGCAGTATTTGGTAGGGGAAATGGCCTTGCCTGAAGTTACCGCTTTTTGGGAGTCTAATTCTTCCACGATTTCAGCTGTTTTAACCATGCTCGGTGCTTGTATCGCTTTAATAAGAGCCCCTGAAATTATGGGCATAAAGCGTAAAGGACGTCATATTAAAGTTATTGATTCATCTGTATTAATAGACGGACGCATCTATGATTTGTGCGAAAGCGGATTTTTCAGCGGGGAATTGTTACTTCCTAAATTTGTTGAAAAAGAATTATCCGTTTTGGCCGGTTCCAAAGATGTTACTGAAAAAGCACGCGGACGCCGTGGCCAAGAAATTCTTAGGAAATTAAGGGAAATCAGAGGGTTAAAAGTTTCCACAACATCTAAAGAAGGTAAAGGCAGAACCTCACAACAAAAAATAGTATCTTTAGCATCTTCCTTTAAAGCAGCCGTAATGACGGTAGACTTTAATGTTAATAAGGAAGCTGCGATAGCCAATATCCCAGCTTTGAATATTGCCGATTTAACACGTTCTTTGAAACCTGTATTTTTACCAGGTACAAAAATAACTTTATTTATTATGAAGGAAGGTAAAGAAAAGGATCAAGGCGTTGCTTATTTAGATGACGGCTCTATGGTAGTTGTTGAAGGCGGCCGTAAATTTATAGGTAAACGTGCAGAAGCTGAAGTTTATTCCATATTACAAACTTCGGCAGGTAAAATGTTCTTTACCCGTGTTTGCAGTTCCGAAGAATAATGATGAAAGATACATCAGTAATAATTGCTGCCGGCGGTAAAGGCGCCAGGATGGGGCGCCCTAAACAATTGATTAAAGTCGGCGGTAAGGAAATACTGGTAAGAACTATTTTAGCTTTTAAACAGGTTAAAAGAGTTAAAGAAATAATTGTGGTTACAACGCCGGAAACTTTTAAAACCGTAAGTAAAAAAATCAAAGGTTTGAAATTCGCTTCGGCGGGACGCGAAAGGATAGAATCCGTCAAAAACGGTTTAAAAGAAGTATCAGATAAAACAAAATTGTTAG
>JBGVBB010000162.1:0-2758 GCA_045225155.1 Elusimicrobiaceae bacterium | reverse complement strand
AGCGAGAATCGCAATCGCGCCGAGTTTGTTTAAGCCCAGAATCGCAAACCAGAACTGGTAATGCCGCTTTAAGACAAGCATAACCCTGTCGCCCTTTTTAATGCCGATAGACTTAAAGTAGTTAGCGCAACGCGCCGACTGTTTTTTCATATCGAGAAAAGTAAAACGGCGTTCTGTTTTATCCTTAGCAATGTGCAGCATCGCAAGTTTTTCGGGGTCGCGTTCGCCGATTTTATCCACTATATCGAACGCAAAATTGAATTTGTCCGTATTTTTGAAATTTATCGACAAGGGCGCGCCCTGTTCGTTTTCCACGACGTCGATAAAATTATGATATTCTCTGAAACTGTCGTCTTTTTTCGCGGTTTCTTCCGTTTCTTTAAAATATTCAGCGCCCGCTTGAAGGTCGGGAATAGGTTCGCCCGACGGGTTTAACACCATCGCGTAAAACACGCAATCTTTTCCGCCGACCGCTATCATGCCGTGCGGGGTCGCGCTGTCGTAATAAATACTGTCGCCCGCGGACAAAATCTCGCGGTGGTCGCCGACCTGAACCATAAGTTTTCCCGAAACGACGATGTCTATTTCCTGCCCCGCGTGGGTAGTGCACTCGATTTCTTTTTCTTCCGCGCCTTCGACATATTTGCTGCGAACGTAAAGCGGTTCTGCTATACGGTTTTGAAAGGTCGCCGCAAGATTGTAGTAGGTCATACCGTGTGCTTTTGCTATCATCTGCCCTTTGCCGCTACGCGTCAAAGTGTATGAAGATAAAAGCGGACTTGTACCTTCTATTATATCGGTAACGTTGACTTTAAAAGCGTTTGCGCACCTGTAAATGAACGCAAAGTTAAGGTCGCGTTCTCCCCGTTCGCAAGCCGCATATTCTTCTTCCGAAACGTCCGTAAATTTCGCCATTTCGGCAATCGAAAGCCCTTCGATTTCGCGCAGTTCTTTGATACGCGACGCCATCGCTTTGATTTTAAGGTCGAGATTTTTTTCCATAGTATTCTCCTTTAAGGGACAAAAAAATTCGTCCCAAAGTTTTAATACTTTGAGACGAGTAAATTTTTCTACCCGCGGTACCACTCAAATTGCAAACAATCGTTTGCCACTCTTAGGGTCAATCAACCCCTATGCGTTAACGCAGCAATCACGGAAAGGTTCTACAAGCGATTTTATATGCCGCTTTTCTTCCTTTCGGCTCCGAAACTACATCGCAAAACTTTCCCTTCGCGGCTTGCACCTACCGCCGCTTCTCTGCAAGGTATGGGTTTTACAACCTTTTCATCACAGCCTTTATAATTGACATTATAATACCACATAAACCCCGCCTTGTCAACTGTTTTAAGGGGGTGAAAATTAAAAGCATTATGTACCGTTAATACGTATATCCATAGGAATAACTTGTAAATTCCATATTTTCCAAATCATTAATCAATCTTTCAATATTTTCATTTGTTTTAACAAGCCCTTCTAACATTATTTTGCTTTGAATTATCATTGTTTGATTAGTTGTGTCTAATTTTTCTAGAATACTTGCTTGCCACGTTTCCTGTTCATATAAATTTATCAATTCCTTAATTGTATCTGCTCGTTTATTGAGCATAAGAAATAACATTTTATTAACTGCGTTAGAATCGTCTAAATAGTACATAGGTATAATACTGTTATTCTTAACTGCTTTAAAATTCTTTTGTATTTCACTTATTATTTCCAAATTCTCTATTCTGCGTTTCTTTATATCTTTTTCCATTTCGTCATACTTGTGTGATAACGCAGATAATGTGTCTGAATAATAATCATATAAAAGTTTATTTCTTTCAATCATTACACATTTATTCCTGTTCTCAACATTAGTCCAATCAGCAAGCAATTTATGTTCATTCTCTTCTTTGTCCCTAATATTCTTTATCTTTAAATAAGGTGGGATATACCCAACAAAGAAAGCTACTAAACTAAAACCTATAACCCAAAGCCCCGCAAGAATACCGCCGCAAAGCATTAAAAACCCAAGCAAAAGCAAACTGCCTGCTGTAAAAAATAACAACTTGGAAAAATCACCAACATATTCAGAAAAACTACCCGCACATGTCTTACAAACAGGTTTTTCACCGAGCGGTACAAGTGTTAAATTATTTTGGTTGAATAATCTGCCATTATCAACCACTATGTCTTTTATTTGTTCCTTACTGTTCACATTATAAGTCTTTCCTTCAAAAGTTAAACAACAACTAATATTTGACCTTCTACTCTCATCCAACAATTTATTCATTTGACTTTCGTTTTTATAATAACTGTTTACAGCATATAATTCTGAAAGTATCCTATCTTTTTCCGAAAGTTGTGGCATATTATCGTTCATATGTACTCTCCTTTGTTTTTGTCTTATTTTATCCTACTTTATACTACTTGTCAAGTGTAAGTAGTATGATATGCTACAATTTTTATAAGAATAATAAAGGGGTGTTAAAATGAAACCTTTGAAAGATAAAATCAGTATTACACTCGATTCCGATTTGATTGAAATACTGAAAAAAGAAGCAGAAAAAGACGAAAGGTCTCTTTCGCAATATATTAATCTTATTTTAAGAAAATTTATCAACGAAAATAAATAAAATTTTAATTACATTATTAACGCAAAAAGGACTGCAAACAGCAGTCCTTTTTGCGTTAAATTTGACAAAATCTTACTTAAAATATCTCTTCAAAAGACCTTCGAAGGCTTTGCCGTGGCGGGCTTCGTCGCGCGCCATTTCGT
>JBGVBB010000161.1:0-5108 GCA_045225155.1 Elusimicrobiaceae bacterium | reverse complement strand
CGACGGTTTAAGTATCGGGAAGGCATATATCGCAAAAGATTTGCAATTTAAGTTAGAAGAAAAATCTACCCTTCCGCCCGAAGAAGAACTGGCAAAATTTTTGACTTCTTTACAACGTGTAAAAAATGCTTTAGATAAAGAACGCCATTCTGTGTACGGTCAAAAAGACCGCGAAGAAATTCTGCTTGCCCATATCACTATTTTGGAAGACCCGTTTTTGATACAAGAAACACGTCAATCAATAGCAAAAGGTTACAGTGCGGCTTATTCATTTTCTACTGCAGTTAAAAGGGCAATAGATGTTTTAAGAAATACCGGTAATGAAATTTTACGTTCAAGAATCGCAGATTTTATTGACTTAGAATCCCGAATACTCACAGATTTAACCGGGGAAAATTACGGCTTGCCGAATTTTAAAGAAGACACCATATTGATTATAAGGGAACTTCTATCTCATCACTTACGGGAAATTAACGAACACGTAACCGGTATAGTAATGGCCGAAGGTTCTTCGCTTTCACATGTTTCTATAATGTTGAAGACTTTAGGCATTCCCACTATAATCGGGGCAGGCCCGGCTGTTTTGGAAATTCAAGACGGTAAAGATATTATTTTAGATTCCAAACTAGGTAATATTATCGTTAATCCGGCAGATATCAAAGAAGTCAAAAAAAGAGTTGAAGCATTAAAAATAAATCGTCAAAAAAACTTATTGCATGCTTTTGAAGCCGCAAAAACTAAAGACGGAACGGAAATTATAGTAAGCGGTAATATCGGCACTATAGACCAAGCCAAACAGAGCGCGGAACAAGGCGCACAAGGCATAGGTTTAGTAAGAACAGAATTTTTATTTGCAAATGCAAAAAAAGCACCTTCGGAAGATGAACAATATGAAATTTATCAAAGAATAACGGATTTGCAAAACGGAAATCCTGTTATTATCCGTACTTTAGACGTAGGGGCAGATAAGCCTATACCGTTTATTCCTCAAATACATGAGGATAACCCTATTTTAGGTAGACGCGGTATAAGAACTTCTTTTGCAGATGTTGATCTTCTAAAAACACAACTTCGTGCGATAATGAGGGTAAAACCATACGGTATAGCAAGAATAATGTTGCCGATGGTAACTTTTATAGAAGAAATACAAACAGTAAAAAGATTTGTCAAAGAAGAACAAGAAAAATTGGGTATTGATAAAGTATCCCTTGGTATGATGATGGAAGTTCCTGCCGCTGCTATTATGGCCAAAGAATTTGCAAAGGAAGCGGATTTCTTCTCAATAGGCACAAATGATTTGACGCAATATACATTAGCATTGGACAGATCACACCCAACTTTGAATTTCCTATCAGACAGTTTAAACCCTGCAATATTGCGTATGGTTGACAATATTGTAAAAGGTGCTAAAACGGGGAATATACCCGTCGGGGTATGCGGTGCTGTTGCCAGCGAACCTGCCGGCGCAATCTTATTAATAGGCCTGGGTATAAGGGCTTTAAGCGTAGTGCCAAGTGCAGTAGCAGATATAAAAGCTTTAATTCGTAAATTAGATATCAAAAAATGTGAAGAAGTAGCACATAAAGCACTTAACTTCACAAGCGTTGCTGAAGTAAGATCTTTAGTAAAAACGGAGTTTGATTTATAATTATGAAAGAATTTTTTAAAAAATTATCGGCGTTTTTTGTAACTTTAGGTAAGTCTTTAATGTTACCTATTGCGGTCTTGCCTATCGCGGGCCTTCTGTTAAGATTCGGGCAAGCCGATATGCTTAATATTCCGTTTTTAGCTGCTGCGGGAAGTGCTATTTTACATCCCAATAATCTTTCCGTAATATTTGCTATAGGTGTTGCGGTAGGGTTTTCAAAAGAAGAACATGGGGCTGCGGCATTATCGGCATTTGTAGGTTATATGATCATGACCGCAGGTATAAAAGTTTTTGATGATAAAATAGATATGCAGGTACTAGGCGGTATCATCATGGGTGTAACGGCAGGAACTCTTTATAATAAATACAAAGCGGTAAAACTCCCCCCGTTCCTTGCATTTTTCGGCGGCAGACGTTTCGTTCCGATAATTACAGGGCTTGTTGCTATAATTTATGCTTTAATTTTTTCTTTTATTTGGCCGTCAATTTCAAATGCAATATCTCATTTCGGTAATTGGGTAATAGCAAGTAATAATATAGGCCTTTTCTTTTTCGGCTTGGCAAACCGCTTGCTTATTCCTCTGGGGTTACATCATGTGTTAAATAATTTCATTTGGTTCCAATTCGGTGATTTTACCGTAATTGAAGCCGGGGCCGAAATTGTAAAACACGGTGATTTATGGCGTTTCTTTGCCGGGGATCCTACCGCCGGTGCATTTATGGCGGGGTTCTTCCCTGTAATGATGTTTGGGCTTCCGGCCGCTGCACTTGCTATGATACTTGAAGCATATAAAGAAAACCGTAAAGCCGCTGCCGGTATTTTACTGAGTGCCGCTTTAACTTCTTTCTTAACAGGTATTACCGAACCGATAGAATTTGCCTTTATGTTTTTAGCATTTCCGCTTTATGTTTTGCATGCGGTTTTAACCGGTTTAAGTTTAGTAATTATGAATTTACTTAATGTAAAACTTGGGTTTACGTTTTCGGCAGGATTATTTGATTACCTTTTGAACTTCGGCATCAGTACAAACCCAAAGATTATGCCTATTGTCGGCTTATTTTACGGTATTTTATACTTTTTCTTATTTAGATTTGCGATACGCAAATGGAATTTAAAAACACCCGGAAGGGAAACCGTACCGACACAAGAAACACTTGCAATGCAACCGCAAAAAGAACAAATTCAAGAATCTTCTTCAAGAGGATCAAAATATTTAACAGCATTAGGCGGTAAAGAAAATATTAAAACTTTAGGTGCTTGTGCCACACGTTTACGTCTTGAAGTTAACGACAGTGCAAAAGTTAATGAAGAGGCCTTAAAGGCACTCGGTGCAAGGGGTGTAATAAACAAAGAGGGTATTGTACAAGTAGTTATCGGCCCTGAAGCAGATTTAATAAGTGATGAAATACATCAGGTAATGGGGAAATAAAATGAAAAGATTATTTTTGTTAGTTATATTTTGTAGTTTGGCATTATCAACTTTTGCATTCAGTATAGGGGATTTGTTTATTTATAATTCACGCTTCTGGCAAAATAAAATTTCTTTAGATCTTTTTGGGCAAAGTACATTTTCCGCCGGGGCCACTTTTACATTAACCGAACATGAAAATATGGACGATAAAATATATGCGTTTCATTTGCCGTTAATGTTAAAATTATCAATATTTGATTTAGTTTTTGAACCGTTTATTTACCCTGATGTATCAAATGATGCCGAAGCATATGGCGGATCCCTAACTTTAAACACCCTTATTAAAAGCGACGACATATCCCTCATTTACGTTAACGGTTATCTAAAAGCATCTTTAGCAAAACAAAAAGCCAATATCGCAAGGGGCGGAACTCCGCAGAAAGAAAATTTTAAACAATTTGCATTTGAAACAGGCTTAAATTTTAATTTGGCAAATCTTTACAATTTTAATATTAACGGCAATATGTTTTCATACCCCGATACAGTTAAAGATATATCTTACTTCGGCGGTATAATGAATCAAAATGACTTAGCGGATTTGGGAACTATAGATTATGTTTTAAATTTGCCCAATTTTTCAGTAGGCGGAGGTATTACCTGGTTATCCCCGGAAAATAATACAAAAACATCACTCCGCTACAAATACATCAATTATGAACATAATTTAATTGCCCATTCAATTATATTGCAAACTGTTATACCTATTTCGGAAAATTTGATGACGACTTTAATTTATAATCACGTGATTGAATCACATCACGTTAATAAAGATTTATTCGGTGTGGGATTAAATTATTTATTTTAGAGGTAATTATGGAAGACAAAAACAAACATGCTCAGCATTCTACCGCAGGGGATAGTTCGCTGGCAAAAGATGCCGCGACGAGGGTATTGTCACTGGTATCACACAAATTAAAAACTCCTCTTTCCATTATAAACGGGTATTCGGAAACAATTCTTTCATCTATAAAACCTGGGGAAATGTCTGATTTCAATGTTAAAGCGCTTGAAGATATCAATAAGCAAGGGGAAAAGTTAAGCGTTTTAGTAGATAAACTCGTTAGATTCGCCAACATCAGTGATTTACTACCGGAAGATTTAGAAAAAAAGGAAGTTAATGTAAAAAAGATATTTTCCGAAGTATCTTCAAAATGTATTTTAAGGGATGATTCTATTGCCGTTACTTCTTCAGATAATACTATTCGCAGAAAAGCCCCCAGCATAGAGGTTAAGTGCGATAATAATACAACAATATATGCAGACGGCACCTTGCTTGCAATAGCTATAGAAGAACTCGTAGATAATGCTATCAGATTCAATAACAATGTGTCCAAAAAACTACGTTTATTTTATTACCAAGACCATGATAAAGATGTCTTGGCAGTGGCAGATAACGGCGTAGGCATTAGGGAAGAACATATAACTAAAATTTTCCATAAATTCTATCAAGTTGACGATTTTTTTACCGGGCAAATTGAAGGTTGGGGGCTCGGTTTAGCTTTAGTTAAACGTATTATGAATTTACACGGCGGGAATATTACCGTTCGTTCCCAATACGGAATTGGGACAATTATTTCTTTAGTATTTCCAAAGACAAATGATACAAAACCTAAAAACGTTTAATTCAAATTTTGATGAACAAATCAAAAACTTTTCCTTATTAATAAAAGACTTTAAAGCCTTTGAGGATAGATTTGATAAAATTCTCGTCCAAAAAAAACGCAAATTTGAAATACGAGATACAGCATTTGAACAAGATTTCTTAAATTTTGCTTTAACATTGCAGAAATTTGCGTTTAATGTTTACGAAATGCTGCAAGAACTTCGTTTTAACTGTTTAAAAATTTTCCCTAATGAAGAAACCCTTGCCTTAAAAGAACTTGGCATTTTATGCACGGTATTTAATAATAATATCAGGAAATTTGATGCGATATTTAAAACTTTAGATCCGCAAGTTCCGGCTGCTTCCCTTAATTTAAAATGGGGCA
>JBGVBB010000160.1:0-8219 GCA_045225155.1 Elusimicrobiaceae bacterium | reverse complement strand
TATTTTTACCCATTAAGCACACCACGATTTGTGTTGCGAGGCGGCCTAAGGTTTTACCTTGGGCATCAAAGTGATGCCATTTTCTTGTTGATTCCACTTCTTTAACTGAAGGGAGTGTTGTTTTTGTCATTTTATACCTTTGTGTTTTATAGGATTTGACTCGGGTCCTATTATCACAATTTTACTTCGCGCGACCACAGCGCGAAAAATTTGTTAAAATATTTAGTACCTGTTTTTACAAAAAAATTTGGTTGGGATAGGATTCGAACCTATGTAGGGCGTAGCCCGACGGTTTTACAGACCGTTGCTTTTGACCACTCAGCCACCCAACCTTTAAAAAATATCTTTTTTAAAAAACAAAGAACTAAATTTAAGTTTAATTACTTCCTAAACTTGATAATTAATTATAGCAAATATTTTACTTTAAGTGCAAATAAAATTTATTTTCAGACGGTAAAATTTATTATTTTATTTTTTATCAGAAGTAAAAAATAAATTTAAAAATAAAAAAATCCCCCGCGGTGTTGCTTAACGCGCGGGGGAAATTTTAGTTAATCTGAATTAGAAATTTAACCCTGACACATCATTGTAAGCATCAAGCAATGCTTGTTGTTCAGGAGTTATCTCTTCTTCTGAATTATTTCTGTTATGGACGGCTGTTGTTTTTATTTTACCGCCGTAATCTTCATCATTGATGGCGAGTTCTCCGTTAGATAACGGACCATTTTTACCGTAATTTTGTATTTCTGCCATTTCTTCGTTTGTGATGAAGTTTTCATCAGATTCTGTGACGAAATTCATGATTGACGGTATCGGTGCAGTTCGATTAGCAACTGAAACTGAACGGCGTTTAGACCTAAGTTCTTTCTTAATGTCTTCAGCAATTTTTGCCAGTGCTTTTTCTACATCTGCATTTTCATCACCGCAGGTCATCCTCTTGGGGAAACATCCGTTATAGTCGGGGGACCCGATAGGTGCTATCAACACAAGTCTATCCTTTTCTTGAACGTCCAAATCGGCATCCCAAACTTCGGCTGCTCCATCTGAACCACAAGGTTTAGAGATAAATGTATATTCTTCACCATCTCCCTTAGGGTAATATTTTTTATTCAAACGATATGAAGGTTTTTTGCCCGTGTAGCTTATAACATCACCCTTCTTAGGCAATGTGTTGGTAAAGCCTCTAAGATTTTCAAATATCCTTGTGCTTTCCTCATCAACACCAATGTCATAATCTCTTGCCAATTGTTTTTCGGTAAGAAGTTTATACATGATATACAAGCTGCGGTCTTGGCTCAAAGATTTGTTACAATAGCCCCAACGTATATCATCGTCGTCATTGAAACCTACATTAGCACCGCTTGTTATACAACCTACATTATACTTACCTTTACCGCCTTTACCCGGTAATTCGTAAGCATCATGTGAACCACGTTTACTTGCATAACCGTAGAAGTATATGGTCTTAAGTTGTTTTACAGATTCGGTTGCACCCATTGCTTCCAATTCTTTGATACGTTCAAAACATTCACGTAAACGACCGTCAATTTCGCTTATAACTTCTGCTTTAGCCCTCACATCTGCATTATCATATAAAGATTTACCGCAGAAGTAACAAGCACTCAAATCAACCTCAATATCTTTAAGTAATGTAAGTTGCGGGAACAATTCAAAGTAATGCGGATCATACGGGCGAGTCCCAGGTTTATTCGGATCAAGGTTCGGTTCCATCTGATAAGATTGATCATGAATAAGCGTAAAAGGCTCGGGGTCCAATTCAGTTAATTCAACCGGAGGACAACCTTCACCTCCTGTGCCGGTACATGTCCTGAAAGGTTCAGCTGATTCGCCCGGAATAAACTTTAAGCATTTCGGATCATAAGTAGACATGTCATATACGAAGAGTCTGCCATTTTCCTTACTCCATGCTGCAGGTGTACATTGATGATTCTTCGTATTTTTACAATTGCTTGGTCTTGCATCAACAATATAATGTTTGCCATCTACTTCAATGCTTTCATAGTTATTTGTGACTCCGTCAGATGTCGTATACGTACAGCAACCGGGGCAAGGCGGAACAAGAGGTCTGTATTCTTCAGGAATTTGACTAAGTGGACATACAGGTTCGCCTTCTTCTGGTTCACCATCCTTATCGCAGATATGGACAGTACCATCCGGATCATGACAGAGTATAACACAAGGTGGTAAGTCTTCAATACTAATACCGGATGCCGGCCCAAGATCTTTTACCTTGATGTATATATCTTGATTATCTAAAGGTATTTTTTGTGCAAGATATGCTTTACCGTCTTCCACACAGTAATCTTTAGGTGACGGTCTTTGCGGTACACCGCAAGGGCCTATATCATCGCACCAACTGTATCTACAGACACTATACCAAGCAGTTTCACTGAGATTAATTAAATCTCCAATTTTTACGTCGTGTATAGTCTGGCCGACTTTGTCACCCAATTTAACTTTTAAGCTAGCATTTTTGCCGGTGACAATCCAAAAAATTATGCCTGAACCGCGTGCAGTTTGAACATTGCTGCCGCTAGAAGATGAATTGCTATCACCTTGATAGTTACCATCACTTTGCCCGCAAACGGATTCACATAATTTTGCTTGTGCTGTATATGCATCCGTATTTTCTGGATTGATGGAGTCTAATTTGCTTTGGCATTTCATACACTCTTCATGACGGTTATCATTTGCTTGGGTAGTAGTAGCATACCCTTTTGCTCTAGCATCGGCATTATTGGTTGTATTACTGCTTGAATTGCCGGCATTGCCATAACCTGTTGCTACCGTCTTTCTGTATTCATTAGGAGTTAAACCTAAAGATGCAACATTGACAGTAAATTGGAAATGACAGTTGCCCTTTTTATCACACTTTTTTAGACCAAAAGAACCATCACTACCACGTTCACCTGTACCAAAGTCAACGATATAAGTGACTGTAGCTTCTGTTTCTTGGTCTATTTGGTCAACCAATACGGCAAAGACATGTTTGTCTGCAGTATTGTTGATAGTTGCTTCAAACTCTGTTGTTTGCTTTATATCAATAGGTCTTTCACAACATTCTTCGCAAGGTTCCCCATTGATTTTTTTTGCATATCTATCGGGTTTCGCTTCCCAGACATCACATTCTGCATATTTCTTTTCTTTACCGAGTTCTGCACGGCTACGAAGTTCATCCAAAGTCAAAGGTTCTGCATTATTTTCACCAAAACCAGTTACTTCACCTTCGTCATTTTTAATTACTGTACAAATTTTATTTGCAGCAGTAATCTGGCCTTGTTCCGGTATTATTGAGAAGGCTGGGAACATTACACCATCCTCAGTAAGAGCTACAGGGCTAACACCAACTTCTTCACCGGTCTCTTTGTCAAACGATTTTGAGAAACCGGCGTATTCTTCCACGTCGTGTGCGTTGTATCTTGAAATTCTTCTTTCAACTCTTCCTCTGCTTCTTCTGCTTGTAAAGGCAACTAAGCGTGATAATGTGCAATTTTCATGAGTTGCATTGAAGTTACCTCCAAAGTTTGAACCTTCTTTTGATAAAGTATTTCCTTGTTGTGCATAAACAACAATTTCTTTACCTTTATACGGTCCATCTTTTACTTTAGCAAGCAAAGCAATGACAGTTTTTTCCGCTAATTTTTGTTCTCTTCTTGTGTTATGTTTACCTCTTGCATTGGCTCTGCTTATATCAAGAGTAAATGACATAGGATCACTATTAACACCGAGACAATTACTGTCATATTGAGTGTGTTTAATTCTTGATTTTAAACGATCAAACAAAACATCTAAGCCAACGCACTCTGCACGGACTTCCCAGAAACCTGCATCATTCTTTTCTTTTTCTATGATTTCACCATGAAGGGTGTTTATACAAATATCATACCAGCTTTCCGGAGAGTAGGCAGATGTTTCATCTTTTCCACCATCCTTTGTAGTACTTTTTTGTTTAGCAAATTTCATGTACTTGTTTTGGCGGGCCATAATTTCCTTACCGTCTTTTACACAAGCCCAATCTGAATCGGCAGCACTTCTACCGAACATAGTACTGACGTCACCGTCTTTGTTACCGGTGGCTAAACAGTTCATAAGTTGTGATAAATAATTGTAAATATTGTTCCAGAAAATTTCACGGGGTTTATAATACAGTAAATCCCACATTTTTTGGCTGCGGGCTTGCATCATATCCCACCACCAAGGTTTACCGATATTATAACCGTTGTTATTACCCGGGCCGTTACCGCCTGCACCCGGCCTTACACTTGCACCTGCACCGGGGCCGCCAAGACCTTCGGGGGTAAGTTTACCGTCAACGTCACGCATTTGTGCGGCAAGCAAGTTTTGTTTTGCAGGGCCGCCTGCGTTCATTTCACGGATAGAACGGGCTGCTTCAGCATATAAATTTTCACCTGTCATGCTGCGGCCGATACCACCTTTTGCTTCCATAGGTTGCAAAGCAACAGGCCTTATACCTTCCCTAGGATTAGAAGCCGAACCTCTGTTCGGGCCTTGACCTATAGGTAAGTTATGGCTAACATTTGCCGCACCTCTTTGACCGGGCATTTGTGAAATACGTAAAGCCCTGTTTATATCAGTGGCCTTTCTTTCAAAACTTTTGCGGACACCCGCGCGTGTTTTTTGACCGTATTTTGCTGTGGCAGGTTTTTTGGTTGTCTTTTTGGTTATATATGATTCGTCGTAGCTCTTATTAGTGTTATAATCGCTTTTGGCAGCCGGTTTTTTTGTTTTGCTTGAAGATGAATAGCTGCTGTAACCGCTTCTACCGTAGCTGCTGCCGTCATCACTACCTGTGCCGGTACCATATCTGCTTGATTTTGAAGTTGAGCTTGATTCGGAACCATAAGCGCTTTTTGCAGAATCCCCGGCTGATATGTCAGAATCTTTGACGTCATTCCTGGCACCGATAATCCAATCCAACGGATCTTTCATGGTGCCAGCAGGCATAATATCAGCACCGCCGCCTTCAGCAAATGAAGGGGCGTCGGTTAACGTATTCCATGCGATATTTTCCGTACTGGCAATATCATCACTACCGGTTCTGCTTAAAAACGGTAACAAAAGCAAAGCAAGTGCCGCTACTAAAATGAACGGTAAATCACGTTGCGCGCGTTGCACCAATGTTCGCTTTTGCGTGTTCTTGCCCCCGACTATTGAGGGCAAACGTTTAGAGAGAGGTACAGATTTACTCTTCCTCAGTTTATCACTAAACGTGAAACTATCTTTATTTGGCATATTTATGCCTCCTTGTGTCTTTTCGCTCCTTAGGGAAAATTACCCGAGCAAAAAGTTATTTGTGCTACTGTTGCTAATCTTGTGGGCTTTACGGTTTTGTTTCACAGTTGCTTGATGTGTTGCTTGACTATTTTCTGCCACCTAGTGACTAGATGACACAAATTTTTAAATACCAAATGAATAATGCACCTGTTTTCTACACTTTAACCGAAAGGCTAAAGTTAAAAATACAATCACACTACCAATTGCTTAACTTACACTACTACACTTATAGTTTAACATACAATTTCAAAAATTTCAAGGGGGTATAGGAATGTTCTGCAGTTTTTACTTATGGCCAGTTAATTCTTTTTGGTAAATTTTAGTTTTTCTTCTCCTAGAGTACCGAGAGTCGCTCCGCTCCCGTTCTTCTTGGTACTCGTCGTCAAAGAAAAAACTAAAATTTTCTCAAAAATACTTACTGGGTGTCGTGTATGGGTTGGCTTTATTTGAATTATCAGTGTTGCACAAATGGCAACAATAAAAATCAAATGACTTTGACAGTAGAGAAATAAAGTTGCCAAAATATTCATATTATTTGTTATAATGTTTTTATGTTAACATTATTCTTTATATTGTTGGCGCTCCTGATAATACTTCTCAACGGTTTTTTTGTGCTTGGGGAATTTGCTTTGGTTAAAGTTCGCCATACGCGTTTGCAAGAACTCGCCAAAAGCAATAATTATAAAGATAAATTAATGCTCAAAGCACATGAAAATATTGATGAATATCTTTCCGCTATACAAATTGCTATAACAATGACAAGCCTTGCCCTCGGTTGGGTGGGGGAACCAAGTATAGGTAAAGTGCTGTCTTGGTTAATGCCGACTATAGTGCCTATGCTACCTGCTACTGCTTTGCATTTGATTTCTTTTACTTTAGCTTTTTTAATCATTACCTCTTTACATGTCGTGTACGGCGAGCAAGTGCCTAAACTGCTTGCTATAAAATACCCGGAACAAGCATTAAAATATATAATTGTCCCCTTGCATTATTTCTATTTGGTTACTAATGTTTTTAAAAATATTTTGGTGTGGGCCGCTTATAAAACTTTAGATTTAATCGGCGTAAACCCACATAAACAGGAGACACCGCTTTCGCAAGAAGAGTTAAGGATGATGTTTTCAAAATCACAGGAAGGGGGGAAGTTTTCCTTACGCCGTTTGATGATGTTTGAAAATTTGTTTGATTTTGAACAAGTGAAAGTTAAAGAAATTATGACACCGCGTTCAAAAATTTCCGCTTTAAAAAAATCTAATACTTGGCCGCAAAATTTGGAAATTATAAACAAACGTAAATATTCCCGCTATCCGCTTTATACCGAAACTATAGACGATGCAAAAGAGTATGTTTTAATTAAAGAAATGTCCCTTGAATCTTTGAGTGAAAAGTCTTTGCAGCCTATTGAAGAACGTTTTACTTATAAACTTTTAGCACTTGATGAACATACCCCGGTTGAGGCCGCTTTAAGGGAATTTCAGACCAACAGAAACCATCAGGCTTTAATTAAAAATGCAAAAGAGGAAGTTGTCGGCCTTCTTACTTTGGAAGATGTTTTGGAAGAACTTGTCGGCGAAATACGCGACGAATATGAAAAACCGAACGCACTTTTAATCAGTAATTTTTTGGTACCGCAAGCTTGCGTGATTAATTTAAAATCTACCACTAAAGAAGCTGCTTTTGAAGAAATGCTAAATGCCTTATATAAACAAAAACCGACATTTGCAAAAGAACAGGCAAAAGAATTTATTTTAAAGCGTGAGCAAATAATGTCCTGTGCTTTAGAAGAGGGTGTGGCTTTCCCGCATGCTAGGGTTGCCTCTTTAGCGAAACCTTTGGTAAGTGTTGGTATATCAAAAAAAGGTATTTTGTTTGACGGTACCAATAATAATGTTAAACTTATTTTTTTGATTTTAACACCGTTTAAAGAACCTGCCTTTCAACTTAAAATACTTGCGGAACTTGCGGCGGTGTCTTCCACACAATTTGTACGTGAACGTTTGATATCTTCTAAAACGCCTGAAGAAATTGCGGAAATTTTCCTTGCTTTTGAAAACACAGTTCCTGATGATTAATAAAATTTAGACAATAAAAAACCCCGTCTTAACGACGGGGTTTTGTTTGTATATACTTATTTCATATAAGGTGCTTCTTGTGCAATTGCATGACCGACTTCGTTCAAATAATAGCGGAAAGTTCTATTTGTTTTCTTTGCACTTCTGTCCGCTGTTTTGTTGTTGAGTGTTGCTTGATGGTTTCTTGCAACGGTGTCAATATCTCTAACATGATTCGGTACTGTAGGGGTTGTATCTCTTGCATCTCTTACAGCATTACCGAGGGCAGCCCTATGGCCTTCAGGACCGACGTAAGGATTATATGTGTTTGTTGCTCTGTTGGTGGAAACTGTATTATTGTTTCTCGGCGTTGTTTTTGTTTGAGAGCTGTTATTTCTTCTTCTGCCGAGATTTTCAAGCGCCATCATATGCCCTTCGCGGCCGGCATAAGGATAATATGCAGGGGTTGTATCGACAGTTTTTGCTTGTTGTACCGTTTGTTGTTGCGGTTCAACAGTTTGTTGATTTTTTACCGGGTTTTGATCTTGCGGATTGCTCTCTTTATGATTTTGTCTGATTCTTGCAAGGGCATTATCTGCGATATAAGACATTTTACTGCCTGGGCCGCCAACATAATCTTGTGCTGATAATACGGCTGGTGTTACTGCTACTAATGCTAACGCTAATACTATTTTTTGTGTTTTCATTTTATTTTCCTTTATTTAATAGTTTCAGGTTGGCTATGCCTTTTCTTTAACGGGAAGATTGACCGTTAAAAATATTATTTAGTTTCCCTTACTTACTACTACTCTTCATTTTATAGGTCAGGTTCGATTTTTAATATAGTTTTTT
>JBGVBB010000159.1:0-59364 GCA_045225155.1 Elusimicrobiaceae bacterium | reverse complement strand
TATATTATTTTCTGTGTGATTGTAGCGGCAATAGTTATCTACAAACATATACCTAATATTAAAAGAATGCTTGCACATAAAGAACTTAATTTTGAGGACGGATCTAAGAAAAATGTTAAATAAAGTTACTGTTTTGGGTGCCGGTGTTTGGGGTAGTGTAATTGCAAGGCATTTACATAACTTAGGTATGAAAGTAAGTGTTTGGGAATATTCTAAAGACTTACTTGATACCATTAAATCCAACGGCGGAGCACACCCGAATATTCCAAATTTTAAATTTGATGATACTTATACTTTAACCAATGATTTAAAAACCGCAGTTGACGGGGCTGATTTGCTTGTTTTTGTATTTTCCTCAAAAGCGGTAAGAAGTGTGTGCCAACAACTCAAAACCATTTTAAACGGGAAAGCAGTGCCTGTTTTAAATGCAGCAAAAGGGCTTGAAGATAAAACATTTAAGACAATGAGTGAAATCATTGAAGAAGAATTACCTTTCCTTAAAAATAAAGTTGTTGCCTTCAGCGGGCCGAGTTTTGCTTTAGAAGTCGCAAAAGGGATACCTACAAAAATTACTTTGGCCGGATATGATGAAGATTTATTAAAAGAATTACAAAATAAACTTACAAAAAAACCGCTTTGCTTTGAACTTTCAAAAGACAGACGCGGTGCTGAATACGGCGGTGCAATTAAAAACGTCGTAGCCATAGGCTGCGGTATTTTAGACGGTATAGGTGAAGGGGCAAATACAAAAGCCGCACTTTTAACCGAGGCCATGCAGGAAATGAGCAAAATTATGTTAAGCCAGGGTTGCACTTTATATACCGTTTACAGTTTATGCGGTTTGGGTGATGCGATTTTGACAGGTATGTCTGCCATTTCAAGAAACCGCAGGCTTGGTGAAAAATTGGGCCAGGGTTTAGATTTGGAAGAAGCAAAAAAACAGGTCGGCACAATTGCCGAGGGTTTAAATTCAGTTCAAAGCGTGCAGGATATTATTAATAAAAATAATTTAAACTGCCCGGTAATAAATGCTATTTGGGAAATTGTCGTACAAGGCAAACCGGCCGACACTTTGCTTAAAGCACTTGGTTTTAAAGATGAATAAAGAAGAGTTAATTAAAGAACTTTCCAATTATTTATTTGATAAACAGCAAGCCAAAATTGCCGTAGACAGAACACTTGAAATAATTAAAGAAAATTTACAGAAAGGTGAAAAGGTTGTACTTTCAAATTTCGGTAGTTTTAAAGTTAGGCAAAGCGCACCGCTTGTTTTAAAAAACCCAAAAGGGCAAATTGTGGAAGTGCCTTCAAAAAAACGTGTACGTTTTAAACCGTCTGAAAATATTTTAAAATGACTTTAGAAGAGTTAACTAAAAAAGATTTTTTTACCATTGGCGAAGTAGCCCGCATTTGCAGCGTGCCGGAGTATACTATAAGGTATTGGGAAAAAAATTTTACTGCTTTAAACCCTATAAAAAAGGCATCACATCACCGCAGATATACTAAAGCGGACATTGAAGTAGTCTTACAAATTAAAGAACTTATTTACAAACATAAAATGACGGTTGCCGGTGCCAAAAAACATTTAAACCGCTTTTTTGCCGTCGGTGGAAATAAAGAAGATCCAAATTTTTACAGTGCAAAAAATTTGAGATTTTTAAAAGAAATCAGAGAAACCCTTTCACAAATACTAAAAGAATGCTAAAATATATATAGGTACTCCTTTGGGGTACTTAATGTGAGTAGTGTTTCGGGGAATGGCTTAGTGGTATAGCGCTCGCTTGGGGTGCGAGAGGTCCCGAGTTCGATTCTCGGTTCCCCGATTTTTACTTTTAATTACCAATAATTTTTACGGGGCGTAGCGCAGTTGGTAGCGCGCACGGTTCGGGACCGTGAGGTCGTGGGTTCGAATCCCGCCGCCCCGAAAATTTAAAAGCACCCTTTTGGGTGCTTTTTAATTTTCCCGGACGGAGGAAGCCAACTGCTTGGCTTCCGTCGGGATTCGAAGGCCGCAGCCATATCCGAGTTTGAGCGTGAGCCGTTTAGGCGAGCGCGAAAGGCGAGGATGGCGAGGCGGGGCCGCGAGCGCCGCACGTCAGTAAGGCGACTTGTGGCCGAATCCCCGCCGCCCCATTAAATAAAGTGAGGTTTTGGATTCGAAGGGCGGAGCGTTGTTTTTGTTTGAGCGAAGCGAAAGGCAAAAACCGCGAGCCCGGGCCCGAAGGCTTTTTGCGTCAGCAAAAAGACCGTAGGGGAATCCCGCCGCCCCGATTTTTTAAAATAGAAACCACCGAAAGGTGGTTTTTTGTTTTAAAAATTGGCTTGGAGCGTTGTGCGAGTTTTGCCGAAGGCAAAGGCAAAAACCGCGAGGGCAAGCCCTAGATCATTTTTCGTTAAGGAAATGACGGAAGGGGAACCCGCCGCCCAAATTTTATAAACAATAAATCGTTTAATACGGTTTTTTAATTGTAATTTATACCAAAATTAAATTATATATTTCTTGTTTTTATATTTAGTGTCTAAAAAAGGGAAAACTTCTATTAAAGGTGTTAAGTCAAATTTAAATTCAGGTTTTGTCGTTTTTTCCTTAACATCATTAATAAAATTTTGATCTAATCTAGCATCCGGCGAAATAAAAACAGTATTTAACACATAATCCGGATCGGTTTTGCTAACTTTAAGAGAATTTAAACCCGCAATATAATCTTCAAATTTAAAATCATCTTTATATTCGCTCGTCGCAATAGGTTTACCGGTAATTTTTAGTCGTACACTCGGTATTCCGTATGCATTGGCAATAATTAACCCGTGTAAAGAAGAACTCAATATCATATCACATGAAGTCAATTCATCTACAAAATTATTTATTTCTTCATATTTTCTGTTAATATCAATCACTTTACATGATTTTAAACCGGAAAATACATTTGCAAACTTATCATGTACAAAATGGAGAACTATCCCTAATTTATATTTTTTAGAAGTGTTCTTAGGATATAAAACAGGCATTATAAGGGCAGGATCTCCATAAATAGCCGGGCATTGATAACCGTTTTGTAACAAAATGTCACGTGATTTAGGCCCTCGTACCGCTAAATATAAAGGTTTACCGGCTTTACCGCGTAATTTTTGACGAAACTTAGTCAACAACATTTTACATCTGCTATTTTGCGGATTAATAAAACCTCATCCCCATACCAATGCATTAGAACATATTTGTCTTCTGTTTAATACAGATCCTATGGCACATAAATGGTAAATATTATTTCCAGAATATTTAATTACTTTCCGTCCGGATAATTTTTCCACAATATATCTTGATAATAAATCACCATAATTCCCGACTTCATATGCCGAAGCCATATCCAATACTATTTGGCCATCGGAATTAATAACTTTCTGTTCTGTTACACGGATATCCGTCATAAATATCTCCCACTCAAAGCCTTTTAATTAACTGCTCTACACAAACTTTACTACTAAACAAAAAATGCCACTAATAACCTGCAAATACGGTTAAATATAAAAAGTCACTTCAACATTTATATATATAAATATGATACCAAAAAATAGGTACTTTAGATACTATTTATTATTTGTCAAGCAAATAACAAAAAGTTATAATATATTACTGAGAGGTTTCAATGCAAGCAAATAATTTTTTAGACAGAGTTAAAATTTATGTCAAAGCCGGAAAGGGCGGTGACGGTTGTTTATCATTTAGACGGGAAAAGTTTATTGCCTACGGCGGCCCAAACGGCGGTAACGGCGGAAAGGGCGGTGATATTATTTTGCAAGCAGAACCGAATTTAACCACACTTCAAGAACTTGCGTGTAACCCTCACATAGAAGCACAAAACGGTGAAAAGGGCGGTACTTACAATAAAACCGGTTTAAACGGGGAAGATAAAATCGTTTTAGTTCCGCTTGGAACAGTAATTAAACTTAACGGTGAAACTGTTGCAGATTTAACTAAACCTTATCAAAAAGTTATTGTTGCACGCGGCGGACGCGGCGGACGCGGAAACCAAAGTTTTAAAACAAAAAATAATACCGCACCGCGTATCGCCGAAATCGGCCAAAAGGGTGAAGAATTAACTTTAATTTTGGAACTTAAAGTTTTGGCTGATGTCGGTTTAGTTGGTTTACCTAATGCAGGTAAAAGTACCTTTTTAACCGCCGTTACGGCAGCAAGGCCGAAAATTGCAAATTACCCTTTTACGACTTTGAACCCGAACCTTGGCATTTGCCAGCATAAAAATACAAGTTTTATTATCGCCGATATTCCGGGTATTATTGAAGGTGCAAGCGAGGGTAAAGGCCTTGGGCATCAATTTTTAAAACATATCGAAAGAACACGTGTTTTGGTACACCTTGTTGACCCTAGCGGTTTTGAAAATTTTACCCCCCTTCAAACAGTAAAAACCATTAGTGACGAACTTAAAAATTTTGATAAAAACCTTGCAAAAAAACCACGTATAATTGTGGTAAACAAAGCAGATTTAGACGGAGCTGAAAAAGTTTTTAAGCAAATTGAAAAAAAGTTTTCAAAAAAATATCCTGTATTTTTAATTTCAGCAGCAGCAAGAAAAGGGCTTACAAAATTGCTTGATGAAATTGTTAAAACCTTAGTACAAAATCCTATTAAATTTGAAAAGCCAAAACAGGAAAAAACTATTACTTTAAAAGTAGAGCCGTTTTTTACCGTTATAAAACTTGATGAAAACCGCTTTCAAATATCAGGTAAAAAAGCGGAAGATTTTATTTCTATGACTAACTTCTCCCAACCGCAAGCGGTACAACGCCTTTGGGGAATTTTCAAAAAAGTAGGACTTGAAAAAGAACTGCTAAAACAAGGCGTACAAGACGGTGATATTATTGTGGCATGCGGTAAAGAATTTGAGTGGAACGGTGCTGAATTCAGCGGTGAAGTTTCCAATTTACCGGAACGCCTTGGCGGCTATAAACGCCGTGCTACGAAACAAGAACGCCTTGAAAAGCGTCGTTCAAGGCGTCAACAAAAGTTTGATTTATAAACAATCTAAATTAGTAGATGGGGTAATAATCTTCAATCTTATCCCTATCTGTTAGGGAAGAGCAAACCTTTTCCCCTTCTTCACTATTGTTAAGAACAATACATCTGATATGATCAGCACTATATATTCCTAATAATTTATACCCTTTATTTATGACATTCCCTTGTTTATCAATTCTCTCTGCAGTAACAGAGGGTGCTACCATGGTACGTGTAATAGTGTACCTGAAATACTCTGTGTCAAAATTATCTGATGTAGGATCAAAATTGCTTATAGAAGGTTCAAAATCATTTATATCTTGAAAAGTTGCCCCGTATTCTTCATAATTAACCAAATGTTTTTGTTGGGCTGCCTGGATTGCACCTATCATGTTTACGGCCTCACTTGCACGGGCACGTTCCAAGGTGCTTCTATATGAAGGATATGTTATTGCGGCCATGCCGGCAATAATAACAACAACTATCAAAAGTTCCATCAAGGTAAAACCTTTTTTGTTCATATTAACCTCTCTTTTTCAATTTTCCTAAGTCAGCTGTAGCAAATAAAACTGTCTTAACCTTTTTAAGTAAAGCAAGACGATTGTTTTTAATATTAGCTTCGCTTACATTTACCATTATTTTAGCAAAAAAATCTTCCAAAGGTTGCTTTAGCGCAGAAAGATTTTTAAGTTCTTTTGCAAAATCGTCCTGATCTTTAGGCAAATTATCAACCGCTTTATTCAAAGCGATTTCTTCTTGCTCTTTAAGCAAAGCGGTGTTTAAAGCCGGTAAATTTTGCGGTGCTTGTTTTAAAATATTTGCAACGCGTTTTGCGGATTCCGCTACCGCTTGCAAAGTTGCACTCTTTAATTGCTCGGTCAAGATACCTGCATTTAAAAGTACTGTATTTAAAGGCGTATCAAAGTTCTTAACTGCGGAGATAATATCTTCCGGTATAAGACTATCCTCTAAAATATTTTGCAAACGTTGCCATAAAAATTCCGGGAGTTGCGTGAGTTGATTGTTTTCATTTTCCGGTAAATTTTTGGATGAAAGTTCGACCAATTTATTAATACTTAAAGGCCAATTATTTGCAAGAACAATCCTTACTGCCCCCATAGCCTGGCGACGTAAAGCAAAAGGATCCTGGCTACCGCTCGGTACTTGGCCTGCTTTAAAATTGGCTGCCGAAGTATCAAGTTTGCCTGCTAAACTTACCAAAGAACCGACTTTTGTTTTCGGTAAATCGGAAGATGCAGATAAAGGTAAATAAAACTCTTCCAAAGCAGCACAAACATCAGGTGTGCGGCCTTCTTTTTGGGCATAAACACCGCCCATATAACCTTGCAAATCGGTAAATTCATAGACTACAGAACTTGCCAAATCCGCATAGGCATAAGTTGCGGCGGTTTTGGCATTTTCGGTATCGGCATTACTAAAGTTTAATAATTTAGCGATGGAATTTGTTAAATCCGTGATGCGTTTTGTTTTATCTTCCATCGTACCCATACCGTCGATAAAATTAATATTTTTTAATTTTTTACGCATTTCATCAAGGCCGAGTTTAAGGTCGTTTTCAAAGAAGAAAACCGCGTCCGTTAAGCGGGCTGTCATAACATTTTTAAAACCCGTTTTAACTTCTTCTTGGTTAACGGAAACGCCGTCCCGTACTGCAATAAAATGCGGTTGGAGCTCCCCTTTTTTATTAACAACAGGAAACATTTTGATTTGTGTTTTCAAAACAGTTGTTAAAAGTTTTTTAGGAAGCTTCATAAAACTTAAAGCCATATCGCCGGCAAGTGCAATCGGATGTTCCGTAAAATTTACGGTTTCCGAAATTAAATCTTCATCTAAATCGGCCTGATAACCCAAAAGTTTTGTGCAACCTTCAATACTGCGAAGGAGTGCTTTTTTGCGTTCTTCAATATCAACAAGTATCGGGTGAATTTGATTTTTTAAAGCATCTTTATAACTTTCCGGGTTTTTAATTATTATCGGGGTTTGCTTAAAAGAACTTAGCCCGTATGCTTTGTTTGAAGATTTTACACCGGCAATTTCAAATTTAATAATCTTGCTACCGTAAAGGGCAATAATACTTCTAATCGGGCGTGCGAAACGGAAACCGGAATCTTCCCACACCATATTTTTTGCAAAATTCAAACTTTTGATAAGTTCCGGGAAAATTGTTGCGAGAAGTTTTTCGGTTTTAATACCTTTAATTTTTATATCGGCATAAATAAACGGGCCTTTGTCTGTTTCTTTTACAACTAATTGTTCGGCTTTAATTCCGTTTTTTGCGGCAAAACCTAAGGCTTGGGGTGTAAATTTGCCATCGGCACCTTTGAATAATTTGGCAGGTGGACCTTTGACTTCTTTTGAAATATCTTCGCTGACTTCGGCTAAATCTTTAATTTCAAGAACTAATTTTTTATATGTGCCGTAAGTTTCCAAAGTTTTATAATTTAAACGGTTTTCCGCTAAAATTTTGGTTGCGTTCTCTTTAAGTTGCTCTAAGGCAGGCCTTAAAAAACGCGCAGGCAAATGTTCTGTTCCTATTTGTAAAAGTGCGTTCATTTGGCGGCCTCCTGTTCCTCATGTTGTTTGATATATTCGCCTGCACACAGTTTCGCTAAGTGGCGGATTTTGGCGATAATATTTGTTCTGTCACTAACGGAAATTGCACCGCGTGCTTCAAGCGTATTAAAGTAATGGGAAACACGCATTGCACAATCATAAGCCGGAAGATATAAACCTTTTTTGCAAAGCGTGCGGCATTCTTCGTCATTTTCTTCTACATAACGGCGGAGATTGGCAACATTTGCTTCTTCAAAATTATAATGGGAAAATTGCCTTTCGCTTTCTTTTACCATTTCGCCGTAAGTTGTGGTATCGTTCCACATGATATCGAAAATTGTATCTTTCTTTTGGGAATACATTGCAAGGCGTTCAAGCCCGTAAGTGATTTCAACTGTAATTGGTTTTAAATTATAACCGGCCATAATTTGGAAATATGTGAACTGTGTAATTTCCATACCGTCAAGCCAAATTTCCCAACCCACACCGGATGCACCGAGTGTCGGGGATTGCCAATCGTCTTCAATCCAGCGGACATCATGAATTTCCGGGTCAAGCCCGATTGCTTTTAAAGAATTTAAATAAAGTTGCTGAACATTTGCAGGTGAAGGTTTTAAAATTACTTGGAATTGATAATATTTACCGAGCCTGTTTGGGTTTTCCCCATATCTACCGTCGGCTGGGCGGCGGCACGGTTCGACGTAACAAACGCTTGTCGGTTTCGGTGTTAAAGAACCGAAAAATGTAAAAGGGTTAAAAGTACCTGCGCCCTTTTCCAAATCATATGGTTGTACAACAATGCAACCTTGCTTTTTCCAATATACTTGGAGATTGTGTATTATATCTTGAAAATTCATACCTACATTATATAATTTTAAGAGAGTAATTTGGTAAATAAAAAATGCCGAGGGACAGGATCGAACTGTCGACACCTGGTTTTTCAGACCAGTGCTCTACCACTGAGCTACCTCGGCAAGTGAATCATCACTATTTATATGATAGCAAATTTTGCAGTTCCCTTGCAAATTTGCAAGAAACTATATATTCGTTTTATTATTCAATAACTCCGCAAATAGTATTTTTAAAACCTTTGTGTTTTATACGAATATAAAATTTAGGTGTAAAGAAACAAGCGGGGTATCGTTTCCAGTACTTAAATAAAATTTTTAATAAATTTATAAAAGATAAATCGTCTTTAGGGGTAAATTCTGCCCAAGGGGATGTTTTCATCATTTCAATATATTCGCCCCTAAATTCACTGATATTATTTGGTTTCCAAGGTTTAAAATGCCTTATGGCAGGATCTTTCTGTGCTTCAATTATCTCTTGTTTATTAGGTTGTTTGTTAACTAAATAAGGATCATAAGAATAATTGCGCATATTCCAAGTAGGGCTTACTTTTAATGTCTTTGGATACAGTATATGGTTTAAACAATCTTGATCTGAATATTTTAAATGTTTACTGTTTTCTGCGGCATATTTTAATAAACTGTCGGCAATATTTTCTTCTTTCCATTTTTTATTATTTATAAGCAATACGCCGGAATTAAGATAATTGAACGGCAAAGTTTCATCTTTAAATTTTGAAAGCAAATATTGTTTTTTAATACCAAAATCTAAAGATCCTGCCATAAAATAATTTGAGATATCTATATTAAATAAAGGAGCTAAGGATTTACGGACAAACACATCACAATCCAAATATATTATTTTATCCTCACTAATTAATTGGGGTACGAAAAAGCGGGCATAAGATGTAAGAGTTAACCCCGTTTGATTTACGTGTAAATTTTTAAACATATTTTCATTAATAGAAAGATATTCAATCTCAAAAGGTTTTATTTTGTTGAGAGTTGAAATTTTATCTTTTTCTTCTTGCTTTATTCCATTATCTAATATAAAAAAGTGTAAATTATCATTCTTATTTGCACTTTTTAATATAGACATAAGAGCAATCCCCATATATTTTGCATAATTATTATCGCTAGCAAAACAAATATTTATTTCATTCATAATTTCTTTCTGCCGTAGAAAATCTTACATTAAAATGGTAACAAATTTATATATCCCTTGCAAATTTATAAGAGTACATAAAAATCCCCCTGTCGGTTTCAACTAAAACAGGGGGATGAATATTAATCTATTATTTTAATTCTTTAAGTGTTTCCAAAATGCTGGCAACATGATCCGGAGAATAACCGTGCCATGTTTCCTCTTGCTTGCCGTCTTTAAAGAGCATAATGGTAGGGAAACCCCTGACACCATATTCTTCCATTAAAGGCCTTGCTTGATAATAAATATCAATATTTTTGGCTGCTTTAACCGGCTCTAAATCAACAAGGCTTGAAGAACCTTCATCCATAAAAGCAATAATTACATCTGCTTGCGTAGCAGGAACTTTTGCGGCAAGTTCATCCATGTACGGTAGCATTCTTTTGCACCAACCGCAATAACCTGCCATAAAAGCAACTATGACTGGTTTTTGGTTGATTTTTTCGGTAAAGTTATAAACGTCCCCTTTCAAACCGGGTAAAACATAACCTTGCCCGGTCTGGACATCTTGCACCTTTTGAATTTGAGCTTCAGGTGCAGGTTTTGCCTCTTGTTTACAAGCGGCAAAAGAAAGTACTGCCAATGTTAATATTAATAATTTTTTCATAATTAAATTATATCTTATTTAAGCAGAAACTTTAATAGTTTTAAGTAAATTTTCTTGTACGGAAAGTAGCGAACAGGAAAATCTATCCAATTCTTTTTATTTACGATACTCTTATTATGTGAAAAAGTTTTAAAGCCTTCCTCGCCATGATAAGAACCCATACCGCTTTCACCGACACCGCCAAAGGCCATTTCTGTAGTAGCAAGATGCACGATAGTGTCATTTACGCAACCTCCGCCGTAACGTAAGCGGCTTGTAACTTGTTTAATTGTTTGTTTATCGTTTGAAAACAAATATAAAGCAAGAGGTTTCGGTTTTTGGTTTAGCATCTCAATAACTTCTTCAATATTTTCAAAAGTTAAAATGGGCAAAACAGGGCCAAAAATTTCTTCTTGCATAATTTTATCGTCCCAAGTTACATTTGCCATAATGGTGGGGGCAATTTGTAAAGTGTCTTTATTTATTTGTCCGCCGTAAATAATTTTTGACGGTTCCATCAATCCGCTTAAACGGTCAAAATGGTTTGCATTTATAATTTTTCCGTAATTTTTATTTTCAAAAGGTTTTTTACCGTACTGCTTTTGTGCTTGCGTACAAAGTTGTTTTTGCAAATTTTGTGCGATACTTTTGTGGCACAAAACATAATCCGGGGCAACGCAAGTTTGCCCGCAATTTAAAAATTTACCGAAAACTATACGGCGTGCCGCAAGTTTTAAATCCGCACTTTGGTCCACAATGCACGGGCTTTTGCCGCCCAGTTCCAACACAACGGGGGTTAAATATTCCGCCGCACATCTTAAAACTTCTTTGCCGATATTTGTGCTGCCGGTAAAAAATATAAAATCAAATTTTTCTTTAATCAAATTGCGTGCATTATCAATATCTTTATCAATTAAATAAACATAATCTTCCTTAAAGCAAGCACGAATTATTTTGCCCATAATTAAAGTTGTCGCCATGGAATTTTTGCTTGGTTTAATCATGGCAGTATTGCCGGCGGCAATGGCATCAATTAAGGGGCCCATTGTTAATAAAAACGGATAGTTCCACGGGCTGATAATTAATGTGTTTCCGTAAGGCGTAGGTTTTGTGTAACTGCGTGAAGCAAAATTGACCAGCGGTGTATGTACCGTTCTTTCTGCAGACAAACGCCTTGTGTTTTTTAACATATAACTGATTTCTTCATATACAAGGCCAATTTCGCACATGAAACTTTCAAATTCACTTTTGCCGAGATCTTGCTTTAATGCGGAACAAATTTCCCCCTCATACTGCTTAATTGTATCTTTCAAAAGTTTAAGCTTGGAAAGACGCAAATCCACATCGAGTGTATTTCCGCCGGCAAAAAATGCCCTTTGCTTTTCAAGTATATTATTTAATTTCATTTTTGTTACCTTTAACCTGATAATAAAATTTTTCAAGTTCCTTCCTGTTCATAAGTTTAGGTACGGGATATAGAGGGTTGGCTTCCTTTGCGGCATAGCGTGCCATTTGGGGGATATCCTCATCCTTTATCATATCAAAATTTGTTGGGATATTCATTTGTTTGTTCAAGTTTTTAACTGCTTTAATAAATTTTTCTGCCCCGGTTTTACTTGATTCTTCTTTATTACTTAAACCTACGGCTATAGCGAGTTTATGGAGTTTCCTGTAAACACTTTTGCCGTAACCTTCCAAAACATAAGGCATTAAAACAGCATTGGCAAGCCCGTGCGGAATATTATATTGCCCACCAAGAGAATGCGCTATCGCATGAATATAACCAACATAAGATTTAGAAAATGCTATTCCCGCTTTATAAGCAGCCATTAACATATTTGCACGAGCATTTATGTCAAGCCCGTTATTATAGGCATTTAAAATATTGGCAAAAATAAGTTGTGTTGCTTCCGTTGCGAGTTTGCGTGTTTCGCTTGTAGTAGAACGGCCGATATATGCTTCCACAGCATGGGTCAAAGCATCCATACCGGTTGTTGCAGTTAAAGATTTTGGTAAAGTTACGGTTAACTTAGGGTCAAGTATTGCATAATAAGGTATAAAAGTAAAATTATTTAAAGCATATTTATGCTTTTTTTCAGAGTCTGTTATAACAGCGGCAACGGTAACTTCACTACCGGTACCGGCCGTAGTGGGAATTGTTACCAAAGTAGGTATTTTTTTAAGGACATGCATTAAACCCTTCATTTGCTGAATACTTTTTTTAGGGTAAACAACACGCGCACCAATCGCTTTTGCACAATCCATTGAAGAACCGCCACCGATAGCAATTAAGCAGTCACATTTGTTGTTTTTATAGAGTTTTAAACCGTCTTCAATATTATGAATCGTAGGGTTTGCGCGGGTTTGGTCATAAACAGCATATTTGATATTTGCTTGCTTTAAAATGTTGGTTAAAATATCAATAATCCCGCTTTGCCTTATACCTTGATCACTAACTATTAAGGCACATTTTTTGTTTTCTTTATTTAAAATTTCGGTAATATCATTTATTGAGTGATAAACCGTTGTTTTATGATATGGCAAAATAGGCATAGCCGCCCTAAAACCTAATTGATATGTGCGACAAAAAGTTTTTTGAAGTATGTTCATATTGTTATTCCTTATTTATATTACTTGGCCGATATTTTGGCCGAAATGCTTATAATTATATTTTAGCACATAGTGTGCTGGAAGTCAAAAAACATATTTCAAAAAACCTTTAATGCCGGCAATTTATGCTAAAATTTTATTATGAATACAAGCAAGTTTTCTATAAGAAAAACTGAAATAAAAGATTTACCCCGCCTGCTTGAAATTTATAAAAAAGCACGCAATTTTATGTCTGTGACAGGCAATCCCACGCAATGGGGTAACACTTGGCCCCCGGAAAATATAATAAGGAAAGACATTATTGAAGGCAATAGTTATGTTTGCGAATATTTGGGGCAAACGGTCGGTACTTTCTTTTTCAAAACAGGTAAAGACATAGAACCTACGTACAAAAACATTTCGCAAGGCAAATGGTTTGATGATAGTCCTTACGGTGTCGTACACCGCTTGGCAAGTGATATGTCAATTAAAGGTGTTGGGGCATTTTGCTTAAATTGGTGTTACGAGCAATGCAAACATTTAAGAATAGATACCCATGCCGATAATATAGTTATGATAAACTTACTCCGTAAATTAAATTTTAAACAATGCGGAATTATTTACGTATCACAAGACAACACTCCGCGTTTTGCTTTTGAAAAATTTAATTAAGCAAAAAAAATGTAATTTTCGCTTTAAAAAATTGTAATATATATCTAGATGTTCTAAAAGGAGGATGTCCATGAAAAAGTTATTAATGCTTGCTGTATTAGTTGCTACTTTAGGCGTCTATGCAGCTGCTGAATCACCAGTCAAATTGTCTTTATATGACAATATTGCTTGGCCGGAAACCAATAATGCTAATATCGTATTAGGTCTTGTTGATAATAATACACCGACCGTTAAAGGTGTTTCTTTAGCAATCGGTTCTTCAAGAGTTGATGATCTTACCGGTGCATCTTGGGCCTGGATCTATGCCAGATCTAACAAATTAGCCGGTGTACAATGGGCTTTATATGATGTCACCAACAGAGCAACAGGTGTAACCTTCGGTCTTGTTAACCACAACAAAGGTGCCTTCACCGGTGCAGAACTCGGTTTAGTAAACTTAGCAAACAATATGAAAGGTCTCCAATGGGGCTTTTACAACCAAGCAGAAAGATTAACAGGTTTGCAACTCGGTTTCGTAAACTATATCAACAGAATTGATAGAGGTTTACAAATCGGTTTAGTTAACATTATTGAAAGCAATGGTTGGTTACCAATCATGGTCATTGTTAACGGCAGATTCTAGTTTTTTGAACTGTTTTAAAAAGGCCTGCATTTAGCAGGCCTTTTTTTATGTTTTTTAGCTCTAAAAATTGTAACATATATGTATATTTAAAGGAGGATGTACATGAAAAAGTTATTAATGCTCGTTGCATTAGTTGCCACATTAGGCATTAGTGCAGCTGCCGAATCACCAATCAAATTGTCTTTGTATGACAATATTGCTTGGCCCAAAACAGATAATACTAATATCGTATTAGGCCTTATTGACAGCAATACCCCTACCGTTAAAGGTGTTGCTTTGACACTCTTTTCCACAAGAGTTGATGACCTTACAGGTTTATCTTGGGCTTGGATTTATACAAGAACAAACCATTTGGCCGGTGTGCAATGGGGCGGTTTATACCATGTAACAAATGATGCTACCGGTGTTACCGGCGGTTTTGTTAACCATAATAAAGGAAACTTAACCGGCGTACAATTTGGTTTTGTAAACATCGCAAAGAATTTTACCGGTGTAGAATGGGGCGCAGTAAATGTCGCTAAAGATTTTACCGGTGCTCAATTAGGTCTTGTTAATGTTGCTAATAACGTTAAAGGTGCTCAATTAGGCTACTTATTTAACTATGCAGAAAATTTAACAGGTTTGCAACTTGCTCTTGTTAACTACACAAAACGCATTGATAAAGGTTTACAAATCGGTTTAGTTAACATCATAAACAACAACGGTTGGTTACCTGTTATGGTTATCGTAAACGGCAGATTCTAATTTGCTAATTTACTTTAAAAAGGCCTGCATCTAGCAGGCCTTTTTTATTGTTAAAAATATTTTTCAAGAAATTTGGAAATCTCTTGCAGATATTTTGGGCCGGCAATTTCGTGGCAACGCGTATGCCCGGCACCTTCCACAAGCCAAAGTTCTTTGGTGGATTTTACGGCATCAAAAACACGTAATGCTCTTTTATAAGAAACTAAATGATCGTTCTTGCCATGTATTTGCAAAACAGGACATTTAATTAAAGGCGCTGAAGTTTTAGGTGATAATTCTTCAAGCCCCGTATGAAATTTAAGCCTTTTAAAGCGTAAAAAGATGTAAACAATCGGGTAATAAGGCAAAGTGTGATGATTCCATGCCCATTTGCGAACTACCCTTTTATAAGAATAGAAACAGGCCTCTAAAATAACTGCTTTAATTGCTTTATCTGTGGCAGCGATATAAGAAGCAACCGAAGCACCCAAACTTATGCCATATAGGGCAATATCTTTACATTGATTCGGTTTATTTTTACGAAGATATTTCAAAGCAGCTTGGGCATCTAAATACTCCCTTAGGCCTTGTGCACTTTTGCCGGCACTTTCCCCCATGCCGCGAAAATCAAAATAAAATAAATTATATTTTTTAGCTAAATTTACGGTTTGCGGAAGTATTTGGCTTTTATCCATCTCAAACCCATGCATCAAAACAAGAGTTTTTGAAGAATTTTTACAAGATATAAACCACCCCTTTAGTGTTATTCCGTCTTCATTTTGGAAAGTTATATTTTCCGCTTCAAAACCAAGGTCTTTCGGAAAAACTTTTAAGGGCGGTTGCTGCCAATTAAGTGCCTTATAAAGTTTAATGCAAAAAGCCACTATAATTAAAGCGATTAAAACAATAATTACCGTCATAATTAAATTATACAATATAAAAACACCCCCGCAAAAGCAGGGGTGTTGTAAAATTACCGATTATTTTTGATTTTGTTTTTTAAAGTCAATAACAACCAAAGGTCGTTTTTGGCTGCTGCCGATCGTGCCTTCTTCCGATTTCTTTAAAGCTTCAGGCCAAAAGCCCTGCATTTTTAAAATAAGTTCCGCAACTTCCCTGAAAGCACCTTTACCGCCGTCAACCTGGGTGATATAATCTGCTTCGCTCTTCACTTCCGGCATAGCATTATTTACAGCGCAAGCAAGGCCGACATATTTTAAAGCGGGCATATCAATAAGGTCATCACCTATATAGGCAATTTCTTCCGCTTTTAAATTACAACGCGCCATTAAATCTTTTAAAGCAGGCAATTTATCAAGATAATTATAGTAAAGAAAATCTAAACCAAGCGTACTTGCCCTGTGTTCCGTTGCCGGGGCATTACCGCCGGTAATAATACCTGTTTTGAAACCGAAATCACGGAGCAAAATAAAACCAATTCCATCATAAGCACAGAATTTTTTGACTTCCGCAATTTTACCGGCAGGCGTACTGAAAAAGTTCATTGTGGCATCTGTTAAAACGCCGTCAACATCTGTAATAACTGCTTTTATTTTTTTAATTTTATCTGCTAATGTGTTCATAATTATATTTTACCAATTTATTAAAGGGGAAGCATCAGTACCATACATATTATTGCCAAGATCCCTCATCCTAGCCGGATCCATTAAACCGATGCTTAAATTATCTGTTGTTCCTTTCAGCACGATATAGGGTATAATTATCGGCTCCGGCTGGCTTTCCAAATATTTGTGTATATTATCTTGTATATGTAAAGAATAGTGAGGTAAAATGAAACGTGGCGATAAAAATAAACATATTGCCAAAATTATATAACAAAGCCATTTAGAAAAATCAAAATTATAAATTTTTATATAATACTTAACCAAAAACAGAAAAGCTATTAAACAAAATACTGATGCCGGATAAAAAGCACGTGCCGGAGGTTGTGGCACTACAAACAGAATAAGTGCCATGGTAAAAGAAATAAATAACATAAATAAAGAAGTCCACAAATCTTCTTTTTTGTCTTTTTTATGATTTTTATCTACAAATGCCAAGATTAAAAATATAACTACTCCGAAAAACAAATAAAATTGTGCACTGAAAAGTTCATTTAAATGCGATATATGGAAAAATATTTTTTTGCTAAAAGAAACAGCCGAAATGTTCGAAAGCCCGCCAATAGACATTTTATTATAGTGTACAGGGGCTGAGAAAAATACCAAACATCCTATTGCCAAACCAAAAATTAAAAAACTTAAGGTACGCGGTGTTTTAATCTTTTTATATTCACAAAACAAAGCATAACCCACCGTCGCCACAAGGGCAATAGGTACTATGCATTCATTACTCATGCCTACTATAAAACCAAGCACAAATAAACATATTTTAAAAAACAAATTATCTTTAAAAACTATTTTTTCGGTTTGGATTTTACGGACAAAACATAACATTAATAATAAGAATAAAATAGACCATGTATAATTAATTGCACCGCTTACCCAAAATATAACTTGTGAAGGCACACAAACAAAAAATATACTCATGAGTAAAATAGTTATAAAATAAGGCATATCTTTTAAACTTTTTATATTTGGCAAACGCACAAATAAAATGTAAAAAATACATAAACAATTCCCTAACTGAATTAGAGGGTTTAAAATAATAAAAAACCATCTTCCCAAAATAAAAACGGGAATAGACAAAAATACAGACACGCGAGGAATTACTTTGCTGAAACTATCTGCAATCAGTTGCCAATCATATGTATCGCCCCACCTAAAATACTCATCCAAAGTAACCGGGTACCAATAAGACATCACGCCTATAAATGTAATAAATACCAAGGTAACTAATGCCCACAAATATTTACTGTATTTTTCCATAATTATATTATATCAATTATGCGCGCCCCAAAATTTATATAATATATTATATGAAGAAACTTTTAATGTCGGCCCTGATACTTTGCTTGATATCTTGTGCGCCAAAGTCTTATATAAGCAAAACCTATAACTTTAACAATATGAAACGCATAGGTGTTTTGCCGTTTAATTCGCCAACACCCACGTTTTCCGGTGCGGAAAACCTATTTACCAAATACCTTATCAAATACGGTTATACGGTTGTAGAACGTGCACAACTTGAACAAATTTTAGAAGAACATGATTTAACTGAAAATTATTTATCCCCTAATGTGACACGTCAAATAGGTAAAATTTTGGGGGTTGATGTTTTGCTTATTGGGGAAATAACTTCATATTTACCTGAACAAAAAACCATGTTATACAGGGTAACGAAAAATACTTCTTCCACCCCTGTCTATAACACTCACATGACAAAAGGTCCCGACGGTGCTATAAAATTTAAACAAACTTACGGTGGGCAAGATTATAGGCAAAATAAAGAAATTATGGCAACAGAACATACCATTTATGCCCAAGTAGGTGTGGTAGCAAAAATGCTTGATGTAAATACCGCGGAAGTCATCTGGGTAGGTGATGATACACAGGAAGGTATCAGCGGGTTGGATGCTTTAGATTCAAGCGCAAAGGGTATTATTAAAAGTTTTGATAAACAAGTAAGAAAGGCACAAGGGAAATCATTATGACAAAGCACCCAGATATTGAAATAGAAAGTTCAAACTCTTTTATTTGGAGTATTGTGTGTGTTTGCATAATTTTGGCTTTGGTTTTCGTAATAAAACAAAGGCAGGGCGTGCAAGTTAATGCTAAAACCATGCAGGCACTTGTTTTACAGGAATCAAGGCAACAGGCCAGTCCTTTAAAAAAGTATTTTCCGGCGCCTTACTCCGTTAAAGATATAGCAGAAGAGTAAAGAGGTATTATGATAGATATTAAGTTTATAACAGATAATTTTGAAGAAACAAAAAAGCGTTTAACTTCAAGGAATGCAAAACTTGCCGAAAGCGCACAAAAAGTTTTTGATTTGCAAAGCGAATATAAAAAAGCATTGCAAGAACTTGAAAATGAAAGATCCAAAAGAAATGAAATTTCCAAAAAAATCGGCATGATCCGCGCCAAAGAAGGCCCGGAAGCAGCCGCTTCGGCATTAAAAGAGGCAAATGCTTTAAAAGAAAGCATGCAAGCACTTGAAGAAAAAACTACAGCACTTAAAGCACAAATCGAAGAAATAATGCTCACAATCCCAAACTTACCGGATACCAGTGTACCCGTTGGGGCAGATGATAAAGCAAATGTAGTTGTCAAAGAAAATACTTTGCCTATACCGCAATTTAATTTTAAAGTTAAAGACCATCATGAAATCGGTGAAAATTTAGGTATTTTGGATTTTGAAACCGCATCAAAACTTTCTGGCAGCCGCTTTGCTTTGCTTTGCGGGCAAGGCAGTCGTTTGGAACGCAGTTTAATTAATTTTATGATTGACCTGCACACAAAAAACGGCTATACCGAATTTATGCCGCCGGCCATTGTCAATGCCGAAGTTTTATACGGCACAGGGCAACTTCCGAAATTTAAAGAAGATATGTACCACATTGAGGGCGAGGAAGACCAATATTTAATTTCCACCGCAGAAATTCCTTTAACAAATATGTACCGCGGACAAGTGTTAAAAGAAACAGATTTGCCTAAAGCATTTTGTGCTTATACACCGTGTTTTAGGAAAGAGGCCGGCTCTTACGGTAAAGATACACGCGGTTTAATTAGAAATCACCAATTTAACAAAGTGGAACTTGTTTGGCTTTCCAAACCCGAAGAAAGCATGGATGTTTTGGAAAAGATGACGCAGGAAGCAGAACTTGTTTTAAAAACACTTGGCTTACCATACCGCCGTGTATTACTTTCAAGCGGAGATATGGGTTTTAGTTCCGCTAAAACTTATGATTTGGAAGTTTGGTTCCCTTCCCAAAATTGTTTTAGGGAAATTTCAAGTTGTTCAAACTGTTTGGACTTCCAGGCACGCCGCATGAATTTACGTTACAAAAAAGATGGCCAAAAAGGCACTGCTTATGTTCACACTTTAAACGGCAGCGGTGTTGCAGTCGGCCGTACATTTGCGGCAATACTTGAAAATTATCAACGAGAAGACGGCTCTGTTATAATCCCAACCGCTTTAAGGCCTTATTTCGGAAGTGAAAAAATTGAAAAAGTTAAATAGACTCCTCGCTTTTTTGGCCTTTGGCTTTTTAAGTGTAAATTTACTTGCTTGGGATAAAATAGACCCCGCCATTTTAGCACATGCCGATAAGGGCGTTGATGCTATTTACGACCTTGATTTACCTACCGCAAGAACAGAACTTGCAACCTTATTAAAAGAATATCCCAATTATCCGCTTGGCCTTTTTGGGCAAGTAATGATTGAGTGGGCCCGCTATGAATATGAGTTCGAAAAAAGTAATGTTGAACAAGCAGAAGTTTTTGAAAATATTATAAATTCCTCAATATTAGGTATTGAAACGTGGCTTAAACAAAACAAGGATGAAGCACAGGCATATCTTGCACTTGGCGGAATTTATGGCGTTAAGGCACGTTTTTTGCTTGCAAACAGAAGTTATGTGCGTGCTTATTTTACCGGCAAAAAAGGCCTAAAATACATGAATAAAGCCGTGGAACTTGACCCTGAAATGTATGATGCATATCTCGGTAAAGCCATTTATGAATATTATGCCGGAACTTTGCCGGCAGTAGTTAAAGTGCTTGCAAAACTTGTGATAAGCGGTAATGCGGAAAAAGGCATAGAATATCTTAATTTAATTAAGAATAAGGGCAGATACTCGGCAAATACCGCAAAACTTTTGCTTGTGGAAATTGCAATTCAAAATAAAAAATATTCTAATCCGCCATTAGCGGAACAATATATCAAAGAAATTATTGCAAAGTACCCGCAAAACCCGTTATTCAGATTCGTTGCAATAATTGCGGCATACCAAAATAAAAATTATGCAGATGTCCGCAGCGGAGCACAAGATTTTTTAAATAAAATCGGCAAAGAACCGTTTTATAAAGAAATTTATATCGCACGTTCTTATACAGCCCTTGCAAGTGCTGATATGCAAGAAGGTAAATATCAAGAGGCAGTAAAAATTTTGGAGCAAAGTATTGAAGCAACAAAACACCAGGAAATGAGCCGTTGGCAACTTTGGAATATTTTCCGTTTGGCACAAAGTTACGACGCTTTAGGCCAACGCGAAAAAGCCCTGGAAATCTATAAAAGTATTAAAAATTATAAAGAAGATTGGGGTATTTATGATGAAGCCAAAAAGTATCTTAAAACCCCGTTTACGGCCGGTACCGATATCGGCCTTATGAGCCCACCGTAAAAGATAGTTTTTTTAAACACCCTTGTTTTTGATTCATTAATCGGTTATACTAATTATAATAGCCGGATATTTGGAGTTATTATGAAAAAGATTTCGTTTTCTTTATTCAGTATTTTTATATTGCTTGCTTTACCTTTGCAAGCAATTGAAATGGATATGTCTGTATTAAATGATTTATCAAAAGACATATCAAAAGATCTGCATGTCCCTACAATAGTAGGTAAAGATAATAGGGAAGAAATTACCAAAAATGCATCTGAAACGGAACAGGCGGTAGTCGTAATTGAAATCAGAAAATCGGGGGGATTATTTGCTTGTTCAGGTGTGATGGTAGGATCTAATATAGTATTAACAGCAGCCCACTGTTTAACTGATGACGAAGGAAATATAGTTGAAGGAGTAAAAGTATACGCAGTTGGTGTGCAAAATCAAAAGCCATCTGACAAAAATCAAAATTTATCCTTAAAAACGGATAATATAGCATCTGAAACCCCTAAAGAAATGGGTCTGTCAAATGAATCTGCAAAAAATATAGCCCAAGAGCAAATAGGGGAAAAAACTCTAAAACAACCGAAATGGATGTATGATAAATCAATTAAAAAGAACTATCCTTTTGCAATATCAGAACGATTATGGGTACCGGATGAATATGTCGCATCTATTAATGATATCAATGACACAGATCCTGAAAACACATGGAAGCATGATTATGGTCTTATTATTCTTAATTGCAATTTAGGTGATATAACAGGTAAGCTAAAATTAAAAATTGTTCCTGATGAAGAATTATTTAAGACAAATATTACAGTGGTAGGTTATAATAACGACAAATTATATCGTAATTTATACAAATCACCTGGAAAAATAGGGAAAGTGTATGAATATGAAATTTATCACAATGCAGATACTTTTAAGGGTAATAGCGGCGGCCCTATTTTTAAAGACGATGACCCACAAAATATTATTGCTCTGCATATACACGGGAAAAAACAAAAACATGCTATAGCAGGTTATCCTAATAGCGGCTTACGCATTAGGCAAGAAATCATTGATGCTATCGAAACTGTCGCTAAAGGCGAAACATTACCCGAGATGAAAGGTTTAAAAGATAATAACAATTCAAACTAACGTTAACAGGTGATATTTATGAAAAAACTATTGCTTTCTTTGTTTACTGTTTTTATATTGCTTGCTTTGCCTTTACAAGCGCTGGAAAATATGTGGTCTGTTTTTGAACCCGAATCTTTACAGGAATCTACGGTAACAGTTTCAGATATACCTTTACAACACAATTCTGATGAAACAATAATAGTAGCAGAAGACGATAGAGAAGAAATTACCGGCAAAGCCTCCATCCCGGAAAGAGCGGTAGTTGTAATTGAAATGGAAATCTACCATAATGGCTCATGGGAACCTATGCATTGTTCAGGATCTATGGTTGGGCCTCGTACTGTATTAACAGTAGCACATTGTTTATTTTTCAATAAAAAATATGCAAGAAAAATAAGGATATATGCTACAGGAATGCCATTGACAAAAAAGAAACTAAATAATATATTTAACAACTACAAAAAGGGCATTAACATGCTTGAGGAACTGCCTCTCGCAAATCAAACATCTAATACCTCATATATCAACTTACAGGTTAATATATTAAAAGAAATCATTGCAAAACACATATCAACTGAATATACTAAATTTTCATTCCCTAATGCAAAAGCGAAACAATTATGGATACCTAGTAAATATAAACAATTTGCAAAAGAATTTAATCAACGCATGGATCTTGCCAAAGAGGGACTATATGATTACGGTATTATTGTTCTGGATAAAGACCTGGGCAAAGAAACCGGTTGGTTAGGGCTAAGGGCTATGTCAGCCATACAGTTATATCAGACAAATATTGTGATAATAGGCCGGGGCTCAGATAAACCAGAAGCATCTTTATGGAAATCGCTCGGCCGTATTGGAAAGGTAAACAAACACTATGTTTATCATAATGCCGATGTAGTAGGTGGTAATAGCGGCAGCCCTATTTTTAAAGCTAATGATCCCCAAAACGTTATTGCTATAAGTAATTGGGGTTCGGAAGATGGAAATCCTCTAAATAGAGGATTGCGCATTAGGCAAGAAATTGTAGATAATATTAACAAGATAAATAAAGGTGAATTAGAAATGTATCATTTACCAAATAATGATTAAAACTTACTATTACATCTCTTGGACTTTACCGTTTTCTATCTTGTAGCACTTATCTGCATAATTTGCAGCATGCACATCGTGTGTAACCATTAAAATGGTAGTACCTTCTTCTTTTGCTGTTTGGGCAAAATCTTTGAAGATTTGTTCTTTTCTTTGGGTATCTAAATTGCCGGTAGGTTCATCAGCCAAAAGTAAGTGCGGTTTATTTATTAAAGCACGGGCAAGGGCAGCGCGTTGCTTTTCCCCCCCACTCAGAGATGTCGGGAATTTAGTTGCAAGGTGAGCTATACCAAAGTTTTCAAGCAAATGTTTAGCATATGTCTTTGCTTTTTTATTTGCCATTAAAGCCGGCATTAAAACATTTTCGAGAACAGTAAATTCAGGTAATAACGCATCAAATTGAAACACAAACCCCATATCTGTAAGGCGTGTTTTGGCGGCGAGTTTTTCATCTATTTTTGTTAAATCTTTACCCTTAAAAATAATTCCGCCGGAAGTGGTCTTATCAAGCAAAGCAATCAAGTTAAGCAAAGTGGTTTTACCTGAACCGGACGGCCCGATAAATACAATAAATTTGCCTTCTTCCACAGAAAATGAAACATCTTTCAAGACACATATTTCATTTTGCGCTTCTTTATAAATTTTTGTTAAATTTTTAATTTCTAAAATATTAGCCATAGCGCACCGCATCCACAGGGTTTATTTTTGAGGCCTTATATGCAGGATATAAAGCCGAAATAAAACAAACTAAATAACTGCCCAAAACCACAGATAAAATATCAAAGGGTTGCAAGCTTACAGGTACTTTAGTTAAATAATAAATATCGGCGGGCAGTTCCACAATATTTGTATTTTCAATTATAAAGCAAAGCACGAAAGCCAAAATCAAACCCAAAACCACACCTGCAGTTGCAATAAATAGGCCTTCAAGCAAAAAGATATGCCTTATTTTTGCCGGGCTTGCACCTAAAGTACGAAGTATGCCGATATCGCGTAATTTTTCCGTACCAAACAATATTAAATTTGAAGTTATATTTAAAGCTGCCACAATAATAATTAAAAATAGGACTATGAACATAACAGTCTTTTCAAGTTTTAAAGCGGCATATAAAGTTTGATTCATCTGAGCATAAGTTTTGACTGTATATTGATATCCGATTGTGTTTGAAATTTGTGCGGAAACTTCATCGGCTTTATCAAGATTTTTGACTTTGATATTTACACCTGTTACAGCACCTTTTAGGCCAAGAAAATCAGATGCATTTTGTAAATCTGCATAAACGATAGTATTATCAAAATCATAATAACCTGTTTTTAAAAGGCCGGTAACTTTAAAGCGTTTCATTTTAGGTAAACCGCCTGCCAACCCTTGGGGTGAAACTAAAACGACTTCATCATCAATATCAAGCCCCATATTATCGGCGAGTTCGGTTCCTAAAACTAAAGCCGGGAGGTTTGACCCTTCTGCCACTTTAAAACTACCTTCTACCAGAGAGGAAACCAAAGTGTTTGTTTTTGCCTCTTGTTCGGCATCAAGGCCACGCAGTAAAACACCTTGGGAAGACTGTGCATAACTTAAAATTGCTTGCCCGTAAATTGTTGGGGCAGTGGCAACAACTTGAGGAATTGTTTCAATTTGTTCCTGAATTTTTTGGTATCTGCCCTCCGGCATTTTGCCAAGCACCATTATATGTGCTTGCGCACCGATTACATGTTTTTTTATATCGTTTTGAAAGCCAGTCATAACGGCTAATGTTGTTATTAAAGCAGCAACACCGACCGCTACACCAAGCACACCGATAAGGGTTGTTATTAAGGAAAACACCCCTTTGCTTTGGCTCATTAAATAACGCTTGGCTACAAAACTTTCAAAACGCATGTTTATTTATTTGCACCGCAACATTTTTTGTATTTTTTACCGCTACCGCAAGGGCAAGGATCATTACGGCCTGGTTCTTTACCTTTAACAACTGTTTTAACTTGGCCGTATTCTTGTTCCCGAATCTTTTTTTGATTGGCTTTTGCCCATTTACGCATAGCGGAAACAGATGTCATATCAACGCCGTCTGCTTCCATTTGTTTAGCAATTTTGATAAAGCGATCTTTTAAAGAAGGGTCTTTATCAATCATATTTTTAATGGCGGAAGGTAAATTTTTCTTTTCCTTTTCCAAACGTTCTTCTATGGAAAGAGGTTTTTTATTTTCTTCCGGTTTTGAAGAGTCAGATGTCTTTTTTTTACGTTTAAGAAAATCAAACAACATAATTATATCTCCCCGTTAACAATTTGTTTTACGGTTTTACGTACTAAAAGGGCCTTTTCTACAAAGTCATCATAAGCTGGTATAATTATACGACGCGGATGCCCTTCCCAAATTTTTAAAATTTCGCGGTCAACTTCCAAAGCACGTTCTAAAGTTTCAATACGAACTGCAGTATTTTGGTAGTACTTCGGGTCACTTGGCGGGGACATATGAATAACCGCATAATAACGTTCAAATTCGGTTTGAACATCAGTACCCATAACCTTTAAAAAATCTTCTGCACCATATGGCCAATAGACTGCACCGTCCAAAGAACCTCTGTCACACAAAATTAATTTTGCATTAGGGTTAACTTCGGTAGCTAAATCTTCAAGTTCCCTAGTGCATGTGTAAATAATACGTTGGGCGTGATAAGTGTAGCGTTTGCTTGCGTCATTTCTGGGGAAACCGCCGCTGTAAACCAAGGTCGCGGCTTCTTTTGCGACCTCAATATCAGTACCGTATTCCTCTTTTAAAATTGAAAGCATGGTAGTTTTCCCTGAAGCAGGGCCACCTGTTAAAACAATTTTTTTAGTCATAAGCCACCTCTTATTTATTTTCTAAAATTTTATCAAGCAAAGCCTTATATTCTTCTTTTATTTTATTAAATTCTTCGCGTTTTTGCGCAGGTATTTCGCGTGCGGCGGAAGAACGTTGTTTACTGTTCAAAAAGTCAAAATATTTATTGCCTTGCCTTATACGGAAATCCAAATGCGGGCCGGTTGATAAACCTGTGCTGCCGATATAAGCAATAGTTTGCCCCTGCCTAACTTTTGTGCCTACATTTATACCTTTTGCATAACTCTTTAAATGCCCGTAACAAGTAGTGTAATTGTTTGGATGGGCAACTTCCATATAGTTTCCAAAACCGCCTTTCCAACCTTTAAATTTAACAATACCGTCTGCCACAGTTTCTACAGGCGTACCTACAGGTGCGGCATAATCGATACCCAAATGCGGGCGCCTTATACGCAAAATCGGATGCATACGCCCTTTTGAAAAACGGGAAGTTATGCGAACACCGCGCACACTGATAGGTGATTTTAAAAACATTTTTTTTGAAAACTTACCGGTTTCATCATAATATTCATCTTCGAACCTAAAAGCATAATTTTTACCGGTTGCTTCACCGCCGTAATAAGCGGCTATTATGTTTTCATTTAAGGTTTGGCCGGTTTTTGTATAATCTTCTTCCCAAATAACTGCAAATTTATCGCCTACACGTGTTTCTGTATTAAAGTCAACTGCCCAAGAAAAGACATCTGTAAAATCTAAGATAAAACCGGGCTTTAAACCTTGGGATTGCATTGAAGTAAATAAGAAATCTTTAACTTCACCGACTGCTTGGCGTTTTCTGTTTTCAACGGTAATATCTAGAATACCTGCAACGAGATCTCCGTCAACGGAAGTTACAAAATACCTGGAAAAATCTTTTGTCACCACCAGCATTTTAAAATTATCGTTTTCGTCCAAAGTAAGCAAATATTTATCGTATTTTGAAACACGGCGCATATTTAACACCGTATCAAGTTTGTTTACAATTTTATGGGCATCTTCCTTGCTCAAACCGTCCTCTTGCAAAGATTTTTGCAAAGGCTGGCCTAAATTACCTTGTGCTTTTTTGAAATAAATTTCTTCAGGTACATTTTCGCGTTCAACTTGTTGGCGATGGCTTGCGATAAAAAATATCATAAATATACCTACGGCGAGGCAAGGCAGCCCCCACGTTAAAAATACTTTAAAAAAATATTTACAATGTTCTTTCCACATAAAAAATCGGGGGCAATTTTTTGCCCCCGTTAAGGTTACCTAAAATTTTTCAAATAGCAGCAAAGTGCAATGGAGTTCATTTTAAGTTTCGGGCTATCGGCACGGGATGGTAAAATTACAGGGATTTTCGGCCCGGCCAAAACTGCTGCCGCTTCGGCACCGTCACCAAAGAAGGCAAGTGCTTTATAGAACGGGTTGGCTGCATCCAAATCAGGTAATACTAAAAGATCTGCATTACCGGCAACTTGGGCACCTTTAATACCTTTTTCTTCAGCGCGTTCTTTGGAAACGGAAATATACAAGTCGTAAGGCCCTTCAACTACACAACCGCCGATTTTACCGTCTTTATTCATTTGAACTAAAGCGGCTGCATCAACGGTGGAAGGAATTTTTTCATTAACCTTTTCCACAGGGCAAACGATGGCGACTTTCGGTTCTTCAACACCGCATTTATGGAAAATATCTACCGCATTACCGACAATTTGTGCTTTTTGTTCTAATGTAGGTGCAATTACGACGGCGGAATCTGTTACCGCAAACATTTTTGGGTATTTATTTGTTTTAAATAAAACGAAATGCGTTAAAAGTGTGCCTTGCGGAACAAAACCGAATTCTTTATTTAAAATGGCTTTCATGTAGTATTTTGTATCAACAAGACCTTTTACTAAAAAATCACCTTTGCCTTCATAAACCATACGGGCAGCAATATTGCACATTTCCGGGACATCTGTGCATTGTATAAATTCAAATTTTTCTTCCGGTAAACCGACTTCGCGGACCATCTTTTTAACAACTTCGGTATCACCGATTAAAATACCGTGTGAAATAAGGCCTTTATCATCTGCCATTTTAATAGCGGTTAAGGCCTCTTTATTATTTGCGCCGGGGACTACGACGCAGTTCTCTTGCCCTTTAACAAGGTCAATAAGTTCATCAAAATTGTTGAATTTCATAAGTTCTCCTTTGAATTATATATTTATATTTTAGCAAATTACGAAAGGGAAGTTTTACCTTATATAACAAAACCCCTGTTTAAAAACAGGGGCTTTTGTAAAACTTACTTTTTTGCTTATTTGCTCGGCATAATATAAAGGATTAATAAAGCAATCCAACCGATAACCGGAACAAAAAGTAGCAAAAGGAGCCAAGGGGTAAAACCACCATCTCTAAGTCTTCTGGCGGCGATACCCAAACTAGGTAATAATAAGGCAAGGCCATAAATAATATTTACTATATTTGCATTTCCTTTCAAGACTATACCTGCAACAATACCTAAAACAATGCTTACGATGAAATTAATCAACGCAAACATCCAAAACTGCATGCGTGTTGCACGTCCACTAAAATCAAAATAATGATTTTTAATGACGTCAATAAAATACTTATTCATACACTTCCTCCTTAAAAATTAACTTCAAAAATATTATACATTTTTTACGCCGTTTTTTGGGCAGAGTTTGGCAAGTGTGCAAGCAGTGCAATTCGGTTTACGTGCATCGCAAACACGGCGACCGTGATAAATTAAAGCATTACTTAAATAATACCAATATTTTTTGGGGAAAAGTTTCATTAAATCTTGTTCCACTTTTTTTGGATCGGTATTTTTTGTGAGTCCTAAACGGAAAGAAAGACGTTTAACATGCGTGTCGACAACAACACCTTCAACCACATCAAAACAATCGCCCAGCACTACATTTGCCGTCTTGCGTGCGACACCTTGCAAGGTTAAAAGTTCATCCATAGTTTGCGGGACTTCGCCGCCGAAATCAGCCACAATTTTTTTTGCGCTTTCATGCAAACTTTTCGCTTTTGCGTGGTAAAAACCGGTAGATTTTATAATACGCTCAATATCTTCCCTTTTGGCTTTTGCCATCTTTTGCGGTGTGCCGAAACGCTTAAAAAGTTCGGGGGTAACCAAATTGACGCGGGCATCCGTACATTGTGCGGAAAGTATAACGGCACAAAGCATTTCAAAAGCATTTTTATGCTTTAGGGCCGGTTCGGTTTTAGGATATAATTTTTTAAGCTCTTTTATTAAGTTTTCTTGTTTTTGCATATTTTATCAAACCGCATACTGCTAAAATTACTAAGTTTAAAATTATTATTAAAGCACTTGGAGGTAAATTAAAAAGGAAAGACAAATACACCCCGCCTATTGTGGCAAATACTGAAAATGCACAAGCATAAATTAAAACACTTTTAAATTTTTTGGCAATTTGCAAAGCACTTGTGGGCGGAATAATTATTAAAGCGGACACAAGCATTATACCAACTGTTTTAACGGCTAGCACCACTACAACCGCGCTTAAAAGTACTAAAAGAATATTGATTTTATCCGTATCCACACCCGCGGTTTTGGCAAAATGTTCGTCAAAAACCGTAGCAATTAAGGCGTTATAAAAAAAGTATAAACAAGCAACGACAATAAGGAAAATCACAACGCTTAAAATAGTTTCGGCAGGGCTTACAGTTAAAATATTACCGAACAAAAAACCCATTAAATCCGTATTAAAACCACCGGCAAGAGCAGCAATTATTAAACCAAGAGCAATACCGGCAGAGGATACAATACCTAAAGCACTATCGGCATAAATTTTTTTGTTTTTACTGAGTTTAAAAATGCCAAGTGAACTAAGCATTACAATCGGTAAAGCACAAAAAATAGGTGTTACATTTAAAATTAAACCGACTGCTACACCGCTAAGCGCGATATGGCTTAAACTATCGCCAATCAAAGAAAGACGTTTCAAAACCAAAAATACGCCGAGCATTGCCGTAATTAAAGCAACCAAAATGCCGGAAATTAAAGCACGTTGCACAAAACCGTAAGAGATAAATTCAGCAAAACTCATACCAAGTCCCCCTCATGATTATGTTCGTGCATATGCGGTAAAGGGCAAGTTCCCTCCGTATGTAAATGGTCAATTAAATGCTGGGTGTATGGGCCGAAATAATCCGTAACTTCTTTGGAATCACAGAAATCTTCCTTTGAACCGTAAAAAATAATTTCCTTATCCAAAACCAAGAATTTGTTTACATATTTACCGACTTGTGAGATATCATGCGTAACCAACAAAATTGTTGTTTTCTTTTCTTTGTTTAAAGCGGAAATTATTTCAAAAAATTCATCCCTTGAAGAACTATCTAAGGCGGTTGAGGGCTCATCCAAAATTAAAAATTTAGGTTCATTTATCAAAGTTCTTGCAAGCAAAACACGTTGTTGTTGCCCGCCGGAAAGTTCGGCAAATAATTTGTCTTTATAACTAAAACAACGCAACTTTTTCATTAAAGAAATTGTTTTTTCATTATCTTCTTTATTAAAAATTTTAAAACCTTTTTTGGTGGACAAAAGCCCAAGGCGAACGACGGCGAAAGCCGTCATAGGCATATTGCGCGGTGTGCTTGTTTTTTGCTCAAGGTAACCGATAATTTGCCAAGCATGAAATTTTTGTAAATCACTGTCAAATAAATTTATTTTCCCTCTTTTGTTCGGTAACAAACCGAGCAAGAGTTTAATTAAAGTTGTCTTTCCGCTACCGTTTGGGCCGAGCAAGGCAATATAATCACCTTCCGTAATTTTAAAATTTATATTTTTTAAAACGGTTTGCCCGGTATAAGAAAAAGATAAATTTTTAATTTCTAAAATATTCATTATTCCCCTTTACATTCAAGGCCTATTGCAAGATTTTTTAAGTTTTCAAGCATAAGGTCCTGGTAAGTTTTACCTTCGGCGAATTCTTGTTTAGTAATACCTTCAACGGTATTTAACATTAAAATTTTTGCACCTGTTTCTTTGGCTATCGTTTTTGCCAAAGCCGGGTTTAATTGTTCTTCCGAAAATATATATTTGACATCATTTTCTTTAATTTCTTTAACTAAATTTGCTATTTCTTTTGCGCTGGGTTCTTGCTCCATATCGGCAGAAAATAATGCCTTAAATTTTAAGCCGTAATCACGTGCAATATAGCCAAAAGCCAAATGCCCCACGTGGTAAATTGTGTCATTTTTACAAGTAGACATAATTTTGGAATATAAAAATTTTAGGCTTTCCATTTCCGTCGCAAAAGTGGTGTATCTGGGCTTAATTTCTTTTTCCAAATCCGGGTACTTTTGCATAACATTATCAGCCAAATTCTTAGCAATAATTTTGGCATTATCAAAATTCATCCAAACATGCGGATCCCCCGGCAAAACTTGCGGTAAATTTTGTGCAAGCATTATACCGTTTGGATCAATTTTTGAAGCCCATGGCTCTAAATTATTTGAAATGTAAAAGAAAATTTGCGCTTGTTTTACTTCTTTAATTGTTTTTGGGCTTGGCTCAAAAGCATGGGCTTCAACACTGGGCGGAATAAGCAAAGTTAAATTTACCGTACCGCCCAAAACAGATTGTGCAAAAGTATACGGAACATAACTTGAAACGGCAATATTTAATTTGCCGTCTTGCAAGTCTTGTTCGTTTTTACCGGAGCAAGACATAAAAACTGCCGCACCTAAAATCAGTACAGCAGTTTTTATAAAACCGTTTTTCATACTAAATTAAACTGAGTTCCTTACCGCATTTCTTGAAAGCGGCGACGGCTTTCTCAAGGTCCTTTAATTCATGGCCTGATGTTACGATTGTGCGTAAACGTTCTTTACCGCGCGGAACTGTGGGGAAACATATTGCCAAAGCAAAAACGCCTTCTTCAAAAAGCATGGCACTTAATTTTTTTGCTTTTGCGCTGTCGCCGACCATTACAGGCGTAATAGGTGTTTCGCTGTGGCCTGTATCAAAGCCGGCTTTTTTAAGTTCTTCTTTAAAAAATTTAGTGTTATCCCAAAGTTTTTTAAGGCGTTCCGGTTCATTGTAAATTACATCAAGCCCGGCTAAACATGTTGCTACCACGGCAGGCGGATGTGAACTTGAAAATAAAAACGGGCGTGCAACTGACTGCATATAAGCCTTCAAATCTTGTGAACCGGCCACATAACCGCCGATGGCAGCAAAGGCTTTTGAAAGTGTACCGATTTGAATATCAACTTTCCCTTTAAGCCCGAAATGTGCAACAGTTCCGCGCCCTTGTGGGCCGATAACACCGCTTGCGTGGGCATCATCAACCATAACCATAACATCACGCGGTGCACAAAGTTTTACTATTTCCGGCAAATTGCAAATATCGCCGTCCATACTAAAAACACCGTCGGTAACAAGCAAGCGGCGACGCGCTTGTTTGACTTCGGGCATATCTAAAATTTCTTTTAAATGTTGCATATCGCTGTGGCGATAAATAAGTTTCTTTGCTTTACTTAAACGGCCGCCGTCAATAATTGAAGCGTGGTTAAGTTCATCTGAAATTAAAACATCTTGTGGGCTTGTCATTAAACTTTGGCAAACTGCGGTATTTGAAGTAAAACCGGATTGTATTACCAAAGAGGCCTCTGTTCCTTTAAATTCTGCAAGGCGTTTTTCAAGTTCTTCATGTAAAGAAGTTGTACCGATAATTGTGCGTACCGCTGCTGTACCGATACCGTATTTTTTTGTGGCTTCCACGGCGGCTGCAATAACTTTGGGGTGCGCCGTCATACACAAATAATTGTTTGACGTTAAATTTACAACTTTTTTACCGTTAATTGTGCAAACGGCATTTTGCATATCTTCCAAAACTGCCGGTTCAATAAAACGGTTTTCCGCCTTAAGTTGGGCAATTTCGTCTTTTAAAAAATTCATATTTGCCATAAATCACCTCTATGGAACCAATATAATTTTACCGCATTCCTTTTTAGGATCTGAAGCAATTTCAAAAGCCTTCTGGAAATCTTTCATTTTAAATGTGTGGGTTATTACGGGGCGAGGATCAATAGCGTGGCTCTTTAAAAGGCTTTCCATTTTATACCAACTTCTAAAAACTTCACGCCCGGTTATACCTTGCACGCGTATTGCTTTAAAGACGATAGAATTTGCATAATCAAGTGTGACATCTTCTTTAGGCAAACCAAAAGCGATAAAACGCCCGGCAGGTTTTACTGCTTTTAAAGCGGTATTTATCGCAGCGGGATTACCGGACATTTCAATAACAATATCTATGCCGGACTTTTCCCCACCGGCATCAATAATTTTTTCTAAAACTTTATCTTCTAAAGGATTTATGACGGCATCAGCACCCATTTTTTTTGCAAGTGCAGTTCTAAAGGCTGAAGTTTCCGTACAAATAACTTTTGCCGCACCGCAAGAACGGGCAATTTGCGTTGCGAACAAACCTTGCGGACCGCAACCGGAAATTAAAACTGTTTTACCGACGATATCTTCAGTTAATGTCGCAAAAACCGCATTACCTAAAGGTTCCATAATACTTGCAATATCTTTTAAAGAATTATCGGTATGCTTCCAAGCACAACGTGCAGGAATTGCGGCATATTCCGCAAAACCGCCCGGGACATCAATACCTAAAATTTTCAAATTACTGCAAACATGCCTTTGGTCATTTCTGCATTGATAGCACATACCGCAGAAAATATGGGATTCTACCGACACAAAATCTCCTTTCTGGAAACCTTTTGCTTTATCACCTATTTCCACCACTTCTCCGCAAAGTTCATGGCCGAAAACAAAAGGAAAATCATGTTTTTTGGAAGCCCAGGAATTATAATAATTATAAATAGGCAAATCGCTTCCGCAAATAGAAGCACAATGAATTTTAATTAAAAGTTCATCACTTTTGATATTGGGAATATCTACATCAATATATTCTGCACCGGCGGCAGGTTTGGTTTTACAAATTGCTTTCATAAAAACTCCTTTGACTAAAAATATACAAAAATAGTCCGCTTATATTTAACATTATATATTAAATAGAGGCACTTTTACACAAAAAAATATCCCCCATAAAATCCGGGGGATATTTATTAAGTTCCGATTAAAATCTAACCGATTAATAATCCGGCAAGTATTGCACGTGTGCAGCTTGAGAATAAACCGGCGAGCAAAGCCCTGAAACCAAGGCGGGATAAATCGCCGCGTCTGCTTGGTGCAAGTGAACCGATACCGCCGATTTGTATACCGATTGATGAGAAGTTAGCAAAACCGCATAAAGCATAACTCAAAATAACTTTTGTACGCATGGTAAGTTCTACGGTGTGCCCGTTTAAAATGTTGGAAAAGTTCGCATAAGCAATAAACTCATTTAATACAGTCTTTTCACCAACCAATTGGCTTGCGGTGAGAACGTCACTTGCATTAACACCCATAAGCCATGTTAATGGTGAAAATACATAAGCAAAAACTTGTTGCATGGAAAGTGCTTTGGTTAAGAATAAACCTGTTATCCATTCAAGTGCACCGTTACATAAAGCAATTAAAGCAGTAAATGCAATCAACATACCTGCGACATTGATTGCCAAAGAAACACCGGTAGTTGTACCGTTTGAAATAGCTTCTAAAACATTTGCGCTTGGATCTTTATAAGCAATTTTAATTGTACCGCCGGTAAGAGGTTTTTCTGTTTCCGGGACGAGGAGTTTTGAAAACATTACACCGGCCGGTGCGCCCATCATGCTTGCGGCAATTAAGTGTCCTGCAATACCGGGGACAGTATCTTTAAGCATAGTGACATAAGCCATCATTACGCCACCGGCAACTGTTGCCATACCGCCTGTCATGACGCACATTAATTCTGACTTGGTCATCTTTTCAACATAAGGTTTGATAAGTAAAGGGGCCTCTGTTTGACCTACGAAAATGTTTGCAGCAGCACTTAAACTTTCGGCACCGGATAATTTGCAAGTTTTGCCGATAATTACAGCAAAAGCATAAACTACCCATTGCATGATACCGAGATAATAAAGTAAAGAAATTAAAGCAGAGAAGAAAATAATTGTAGGCAAAACCTGAAAAGCGAAAATATAACCCAGGCTATCTGATTTAGCCAAATTACCGAACACCATTTCCGCACCGGCTTGTTGGAATGCTAACACTTTTAAAACAACATCATTAAGCCAATCAAAAACTGTTATACCGACGCTGGTTTTTAAAATCAGTACGGCAAAAATTACTTGTAAGCCAAAGGCCCAAGCAATGGTTTTCCAATTAATAGCCTTTTTGTTTGTACTGAAAAGAAAAGCAATTAGTGTAAACACAAAAAGGCCCAAGACTGCTGCTACATTTTCCATAATATCTCCTATTAATATATTTCCATCATAATTCCATTTTACAATTAAAAAACACTTTTGGCAAATAACTTATTTTCATTTCATAAATACCGACAAATATACTATAATATTTAAATGATATACGCAGTATTATCGGATATTCATGCTAATTATGAAGCCCTAACGGCTGTTCTAAAAAAAGCAGAAGAACTCGGGGCTGAGGCCTATGTGTTTTGCGGTGATTTGGTCGGCTATGGACCGGACCCGGAAAGATGCACACAACTTGTCATGAACACCAAACATTTTTTAGGAATAATGGGTAACCACGATTATGCCCTCTTTCATAAAGAAACAAATTCCTGGTTCAGCGATTATGCAAAAATTTCTTTAAATTATACTTTAAAAAATTTGTCAAAATCTTCTTTGGAATATCTTGAAACTTTGCCTGTTTCTTTCCAGGGTATGCATTTTGCCGCAGTGCATGGCTCTTTTTTGGATCCGTTTAGAGATTATATCGTAACTGCGGAACAATTTTTAGTAAATTTATCACATTGGAAGGGGCCTGTATGCTTTGTCGGCCACAGTCATATACCTTTTATTATGAGTTACAAAGAAGGCTATAAACCCAGAATTGAAGTGTTTATGGGTAGAGATGTAACCATAGAGATGATACCTAATGTAAGATATATGATTAACCCGGGGTCCATCGGACAACCGAGAGATTTAAATGCACGTGCTTCGTTTGGACTTATTGATACCAAGAAAAATACTTTCCGTTTAGTACGGGTTGATTATAATATAGCCGCCGTACAAAAACGTATGAAAAATTGCGGCTTGCCCGAATTTTTATACAACCGTCTTGGGCAAGGTAAATAAAATGATAAATTTGAAAAATATAAAAGTTATAAGTTTTGATGCCGACGATACTTTGTGGCAAAATGAAAAATTATTCCGCAAGGCTGAGTGTGATTTCTGTAAGATAATTTCATCTTACTCCAAAAAAGAAAATGCAATCAAAGTGCTTTGGAATATGGAAGTTAAAAATATTCCTTTGTACGGTTACGGCATTAAAGCTTTTACTTTGGATATGCTGGATGCTGCTTTAAAATTATCAAAAGGAAAACTTACCGCGGCAGAAACAAAACAAATAATTAACCTCGGTAAAAAACTAATTAAAAGCCCGATAGTTTTATTTGAAGGCGCGGAAAAAACTTTAAAAATTTTAAATAAAAAATATAAAATTGTTGTTACAACAAAAGGTGATTTACTTGAACAGGAAAATAAAATTTACCGTTCAGGCCTTGCAAAATATTTATCTCATATTGAGGTAATGAGTGAAAAAGATAAATCTTCTTATGCCCGCTTAATCAAAGAATTAAATATAAAACCGCAAGAATTTTTGATGGTAGGAAATTCAGTAAAATCAGACATTTTACCTGTTTTGGAAATCGGTGCAAATGCCATTTTTATACCCAGCAAATTTACTTGGTTTTATGAAGACGGCGACGCTGAGAAAATAAAATCTGAGAACTTCCTTAAACTAAAAGAAATTTCCGAGTTAATTAAAATGTTGTAATTTAATCCCCGGAAGTTTGGAGTTTGTTGATTTTGGTTTTAGGTACGCCGTTAGCATATGAATCATTATTATTTAAATCTTTCGGTTGAAAACCATTACCGGAAGTAGCCTGGTTTTGAGTTTGTGCCATTTGCTGGGCTTTAGTTATATTAGCAATTTGGTCTTCCGGAACACCCATCTTCTTTAATTGTTCGGGACTCATTGAAGATAAATTATTCAAATCCGTTCCTGCCGGCAAAGCACCGGCGGGAATCATCTTTGAAATATCATTCATATTCATACCGGCAGGCATTTCTACATTTGAAGGTATATTTTGCATTTGCTGTGTCTTGGATCCGTTTTGTGCAGTTGCGGCACCCATAGTTTGCATTTGTTTAACCATTGCCGACATATCTCCGCCTGCTTGCCCCCCTTGGGCATGACCTTGAGCAGCCCCCATCATTGACATTACTGCGGACATATCCATCCCGCCAGGCATTTGGGGCATTTCCGCTTCATTAGACGCGGGTTGCAAAGTATTTATTTGTGTCTTAGCAGGTTGCATATTCGTTTGAGTATTGGAAACCGGTAATTGATTTTGTTGGGTTCTTCTTTGAACCTGTTGTGTTTGAACCGGTGCTTGAACCGCTTGTTGTTGAACAACGGTTTGAGGTTGCTGCATTTGTTGTTGTGTTACCTGCTGATTTTGTTGCACTTGATTTTTGATACCGGAAACAACAGCATTATTCACATACTGACCGGTGCCGGTATTTTGTACAGGAACAGTTTTAGTTGCAACGGCTGTTTGCTGTTGATTTACTTTAGGTAAAATAATATTACCTTTACTGTCCCTGGGTAAATTCTTATAAGCGATAAAATCTTCCAACATTTTAGCGGCTTCTTTATGACCTAATGCCCTAGCCATTTGCAAAGCGGTTTGACCACGGCGGGTCTTTTTCTGATAATTTGCACCACGCATTAAAAGATCATGAACTAAATTGGCATTACCATGATAAGCCGCCCAGAAAAGTGCATTTTGGCCATAAATATTACTGGTGTTAATTTTTGAACCATTAGCTATTAAATATTCCGCTATATCCCAATATTTACCTTTCACCGCATATAATAGCGGATTCATTCCATGTTTATTTTTAGTATTAACATTTGCTCTATAAGAAATAAGTTCCTTAACACTGTCAAAATCACCGTTCGCAGATGAAATTATTAACGGAGTATTATTATCGGCATCTGTTACATTCGGGGAAATACCGCCCGAAAGCATTAAAGCAACACCTACGGGGTTCTTTCTAAAAGCATATAAAAGTAAATTTTCTTTGCTTATTCCGTTAGTTGCACCGCTTGATAATAAAAGTGTCGCAAGCCTTTCATTTTTTAAATTAATGGCAAGCCCCAAAGGTGTTAACCCCTGATTTGTTGCCATGTTAGGATTTGCACCGGCATTTAATAAAACGGAAATTGTTTCAATATTTTGATTTTTTATAGCTTTAATTAAAGCTGTTTCCGAAGTATTCAAATCTGCTTTATTAGGATCAGCACCTTTTTGTATTAAATCATTGACAATATCCGTGTAATCCTTTTCTGCCGCTAATACTATAAGTGGTGTTCCTTTAGAAGACGGGATATTCGGATCAGGCAATTCCATTTTTATTTTAGATGAGGCATCATCGATATCTTCTTCTTCAATTTTTTTACTTATTTCATCAATAATTGCAACCGGGGTTACAAGTTTTAGATTAGACAAATTGACATTAGTTTTCGGCGCTTCATTGCGTGCTGTATTGATTGTGTACATAATAAGAAACACAATCGGAGAAATTAAAAACACCCCTAAAAAAAATGTTTTTATGCTTTTAAACATCGGAACCCCTATTTTTATTTATTAAAAAATTTCAAACCTTCTTTTGCTGCTTCTTGTTCGGCAGTTTTTTTATTATTCCCTTTACCCCTGCCGATTTCTTGCCCGTTAACCATAACCGCTACGGTAAAAACCTGATCATGTTGCGGGCCTACTTTTGAAACTACCGTATATTCCGGTATTGGTTTTTTACGATGTTGTAAATATTCCTGCAATGTGCTTTTATAATCACGCGGATCTATTTCAATCTTTTGAGTTTGCAACCAATCTTTTATAAAGACAGCCGCTGCATCAAATCCGCCATCTAAATAAATAGCACCTATTATAGCTTCCATAGCATTTGATAAAATGCTTTGTCTGTCACGCCCACCTGTTGCAATTTCCCCGGCACCGAGTAACATATATTTGCCGACATTTAAACCGGCCGCCCAAACATATAGGTTGCGTCTGGATACTAAATTTGCTTTTATCTTAGAAAGCACCCCCTCCTCTTTTGTATCAAGTTTACGGTATAGGTAGGCTGCAACAACAAGCCCCAAAACACTATCCCCTAAAAATTCAAGCCGCTCATTATGATGAGCACCATTGCAATGATACGAACGATGAGTGAGTGCTTCCTTTAAAATATTCTTATCTTTAAAGGTGTAAGAAAGGACCTTTTCAAGCTCTTCTTGCACTACTTATTTGGCTTTTGCTTTGATGTGTTCAATAGCTTCGCCGACTGTTTTGATTTTTTCAGCTTGTTCATCGGGAATTTCGACATCAAATTCTTCTTCCAAAGCCATAATAAGTTCAACGGTGTCAAGGGAGTCTGCCCCTAAATCGTTAACGAATTGGGCTTCGGGTTTAACTTGTTCCGGTTCAACACGAAGTTGTTCAACGATGATATTTTTTACTCTTTCTTCTACTGATTTTGCGTCCATATTTTCCTCCATAGAAAACTATATATATAGTCCGCCGTTAACGGCCAAAATTTGGCCTGTTATGTAGCCGGCACGGTTATTGTCGGCCAGAAATAACGCCGCTTGGGCGATATCTTGAACTTCTGCAAATCTGTTTAAGGGTATCATTTTTAAAGCACCGTCCTGCACTTCCTGCGGAAGTTTTGCCGTCATATCGGTCTTAACAAAACCGGGCGCTATTGCGTTCACCCTTATATTCCTTGAAGCAAGTTCTTTTGCCGCACTTTTTGTAAGGCCTATCAAACCTGCTTTTGAAGCACTGTAATTTATTTGCCCCGCATTTCCGCTTTGCCCAACCACAGAAGACATATTTATTATTGCTCCTTTTCTTGCCTTCATCATGGGGCGGGCAACTTCTTTGAGCATCAAAAATGACCCTTTTAAATTTATATCAATCACTTTATCAAAATCTTCGTCTTTCATTCTTATAAGCAAATTGTCGCGTGTAACACCGGCGTTATTTATTAAGACATCTATTTGCTTAAAAGTTTCTAAAGTTTTATTTACTAAAGCGGCACAATCTTCTTGTTTTGAAACATCTGCTTTTACTGCCAAGATTTTGCTCGCCTCACAAGATTTTAATAAATATTCTTTTGCTTTGGCAATACTTTCATCGCTTGTAGCACAAAAAGCGACATTGGCACCTTCTTTCAAAAACGCTTCCGTTAAGGCTAATCCTATACCGCGGGCCCCACCCGTAATTAAAACAGTCTGACCGCTGAAAGCCGGCATATTATTTACCCTCCGCTTCGTCGAAAATTGCTTTATTTGCGGCAATGGCTTGCTCCATGGCCTTTAGGGCTTTACTTTCTACGGTTTTAATACCGGCTTTTATAGCACAATATATAGCCTTTTCATTTGATTTACCGTGGCTGATAATGACATTACCGTTAACACCCAATAAAGGTGCACCGCCGAAAGTATCGGGATCTGTAACTTCTTTAACTTTCATTAAGGCAGGTTTAGCAAGTAACATGCCAAGCATAGCCAAAGGTTTACCTTTTAAACTTGACTTTATCATTTTGAAAAGCGATTTAGCAAGACCTTCGGAAGTTTTTAAAACGATATTACCGACAAAGCCATCGCAAACAACGATATCTATCATACCGCTATGTATATCGCGTCCTTCAATATTACCGTAATAGTTTAAACCTAATTTGCGAATATGTTTTGAGGTTTCTTTAATAAGTAAATTGCCTTTACCTTCTTCTTCGCCGATAGATAAAAGCCCTACCGTTGCATTTGGTTTGCCGTATATATACTTATAATACATGCTGCCAAGTACACCGAATTGCAAAAGATTTACTGCCGTACAATCTGCATTAGCACCGGCATCAACTATCAAAGCAAAACCGGTTTGCGTCGGCATCGGGCTTGCAATAGCAGGCCTGCTGACACCTTTAAGACGGCCAAGGCCAAACAATGCTGCAACCATTGTCGCTCCAGAATTACCGGCTGAAATCATAACATCAGCTTTGCCTTCCTTAACAAGTTTGGCACAAACAACAATGCTGGCATTTTTCTTTCTGCGATATTCCAAAGCCGGGGAGGCTTCCATATCAATCATTTCCGGTGCATGAACGACGGTAATTTTGGCCGGATCATAAGAATTATGTTTTAATTCTTCGTTAATTTTAACTTCATCACCGACCAAAATAACTTCGCAACCAAAATCCTGGGTGGCCTTAATGGCACCTAGGATATTTGGTTTAACACCGTAGTCGCCCCCAAGGGCGTCAAGGGCTATTTTCATAAGAATTTATTTCGCTTCTGGCGCTTTCTTTTCTTTTTTGACTTTGACTTCTGCTACTAATTTACCGCCGTAAAAACCACATGCTTTGCACACATTATGGGGCAAAACAGGTGCACCGCAATTTGAGCAGGTAACTGTTTGCACAGCAGTCAATTTTGAATTAGCAGACCTTCTAAGGTCTCTTCTTGATCTAGTGTGCTTTCTCTTTGGATTAGGCATTTTATTTCCTCACTTTACTACTTACTTTTAAATTTATCTTTCAAACAGGCAAAAGGGGAAAACTTTTCCTCCTTACATTTACATTGGCCCTCATTTAGATTTGTCCCGCATATAGGGCACAAACCTTTACAATCTTTAGAGCACAAATCCTGTATCCCCACAACAAGGGGGAGTGTTTGCCTAGTTATATACATTATATCAATTATTTTATCTCTCTTGCTAGTCAGGGCATTGATTTCTTCTTTAAAACTCTTTTCAAAACGCCTGAGGCAACGGGAACAAGGTACTTCCAAAATACCGGAAACTTCCCCTTTAATTAAGATATCTTTTGAAAGTACGGACATCTTTAACTTAAGGGCAATCTTCTTAAGTTTTTCTTCTTCCGGGAAGATATCTGCAAAATCCTTGACATCTGCCAAAAAAGACCCCTCAAAGCCTTTCAAGGCAATGATATCTTCCATTTTGAAACGAAGATTTTTAGGTATTTCAAATTCCTTATAATCCATATATATATTTTACCAAATAATGAGGTTTTAATTTTTGAGCCAATTTTTAACAGCATTTTGCACGAACTGTGCATCTTTCTGTGCTGTGTGGCCGTAAATTGCCAAACCTTTGTGAACGGTAGATTTAGGTAAGGCCTTTTTTAAAGCAGATTCCGAATGCCCCATAGCACTGCCTTCGTGCGTGGCAAAAGGATAAATATGTTTACCGCTAAAATTGTAACTCTCCAGGAAAGTATAAACCGGCATTGGGGCATCCCCCCACCAAATCGGGTAACCCAAATATACGGTGTCATACTCTTCCATATCTTCTACATAACCTTTTATTTTGGGGCGTGCATTGTTTTTAAATTCTTCCTGTGCGACTTCCGTGCATGCTTTATAAGCATCCGGGTAAGGTTTTGCGGGCTTTATTTCAAATAAAGTCCCGTTTGTTTGGAGTGCGATTTCTTGTGCTACTTTATGAGTGTTACCCACTTTTATACTGCCAACACCGTAATTATCACCGGTTTTCGAAAAGAAAACAACCAAAACTTTTTGGGCTTCCGGTTTAGTATTTTCTGTGGCAGAGCTTGCATCCTGTGTTTTAGCACAGCCCATAAAAAGGCAAATAGATAATAAAAGGGGTAAAGATATTTTCATAAACATTTCCTATATTTATTATACTTTTTATTAACATAAAATAAAAATTAATTTTATAATTATAATTTCTTTAATGCAACTTTTCGCATTTCATTAATCAGTTGCATAAAGTAAATATACAAAGGATAATATGGATGTTTAGAGAATCGGATTTCACAATAAGTTAGACTTTTACAAAATTTACCTTTATGCCCTAAAGCATAAAAATTAACAAAATCTAATTTAGGGCAAGCGGGCAAATGTTTGCATTGATCCATATTATAAGTAAGTTCGGAAATTTCATTTAATAAAGTGCGGGCGAGATTGGTAAATATCTTTGTTTTATCACCGTGTATATTACCAACTTTGTTAGTGCTAGTTTCATAATACATTTGGCTGTCACCAAGAGAATTAACCGCAACAAAAATATTTTTGGGATGACAATTAGAATCACATAAAACAAATTCAAAACCTGCTACTATAATTTCATCCGCACCGTAAAAAGGAATATCGGGAAAATCAAAATTTTTAAGATTATGCCAAAACAAACGTTTTGTTCGGTATGCATTTTTCATATATAATCTAACCCTTTTTAATTATATCATAAAAAAGCATACTTTACTAATATAAATTTTAGACAATAAAAAACCCCGGCTTGCGCCGGGGCTTAAACTAAATACTTATTTTCTTTTTGCAGTTTTCTTTGTTGTCTTTTTTGCTGCTTTTTTTGCTACTTTCTTTGTAGCTTTTTTTGCTACTTTTTTTGTAGCTTTTTTGCAGCATTTTTTTGCACAGCATTTTTTTGTAGCTTTTTTTGCTACTTTTTTAGTAGTTTTTTTTGCTACTTTTTTTGCAGCTTTTTTCTTTACGGGCATTTTTGTTTCTCCTGCGTTAAGATATATACTTCACAAAATAATAATATAAAAAAATTTTTAAAAATGCAAATGTTTTTTATAAATTCATGCAAGTAATTTCTAAAATTTTACTTCTGTCCGTCGGAAAAACAAAAAAATTATTTTTAAAATTATTTTTAAAAATAATTTGACATTTCAAATTATTTTATGGTAATTACTGATCTTCCGTTGCTTTCTTGTTTGTTGTAAGGGTCTTTGGTTTCCTTACCATCAACAATAAACATATACCTATAAGTACCCGGTGAAATTGTCAAAGTAATTTCCCAAACACCGTTTACTTTTTTAAGATCGCGAGGTTTAGTTGAAGTAAATCCGCTGACGATTGCTACACTTTTTGCGGCATCAAAATATTTGAAAGTGACCTGGCGCCATTTCCCCGAACCTGAAATTTTAACACTTTCTTTGTTGGTGTCAGTAACTGATGTTTGAACTTCTTTAGGTTCTTTTTTAGGCAAAGGTTTAACTTCTTCTTTTATTTGTGTTTCAACTTCTGAAATTATTTCTTTTTTAATTTCATTTTCAAGTTGTTTTTTGGGGGCTTCTTTTATTTCTTTTGCTTCTTTAACTTCTACTTTTTTTTGTTTTGATGAAGGTTCAGATAAATCAACTTCTTCCAAAACTACTTCTTCCGTTTTTGGATTATGATTAATTTTGATACTTCTTTTTCCGCCGTTTACAAAAGATGCATAAATAAAATAAGTAAACACACACAAGGCAATAAGATCTATGAAGATCAATATAAGCCATAATTCTTTTGAAGATTTTTTGTTTTCGAAATTATTTTCTCCCATAAGAACCCCTTTTAAAAGCGGGCGAAGGGAATCGAACCCTCGTCTAAAGCTTGGGAAGCTTCCGTTCTACCATTGAACCACGCCCGCGTAACTATATTTTATCAAAAAAACATATGTAAAGCAAAAAGAAAAATCATCATTATCGACATTATATATTTATGATAAATTTTACTTTTCCATACATAAATAAACGACTGTATTTGGAAAAGTTTTTTCAAGCAAAGGTTTTAAAAAACCGTAAACTTCTTGCCGTTCTGCATCGCTATAACGCATTTTACCGTCAAAAGATAAATAAAAGTCTTCGTCTAAAATTATATTTTGCGGAAAGCGGCACTCAATAAATTTTTTAAGTTCCCGATTAAACCGTAAGGTACCGATACTGATCCAAACAATACTTTCTTTAGGAATATTTTCCGCAATTTGTTCCACAACATTTTTGTAATTTTCTTTCCAATTTTTATGCCTTATTACAGGGTCAAAATGAAAGGCAACTTTATAGCCGTGCCCCGCTATTTTTGCGGCGGCAGTCAAACGTTCTTTTAAACTCGGCGTTAAGGGTTCAACTTCTGAAATTATATTTTGAGGGTTAACACTCCACCCCACAACAATATTTTTTTGTGCCGGCAATTTAAGTAAATTATTAATGTTTACAGATTTTGTTTTGAATTCAAAAAATTCCGATCTGTTTTTAAAGAAATTGATAATATCAGTTGAATAATTTGTTATATCATCAAAAAGTAAAGAATCTGTAAATTCGCCGCTGCCTAGGCGGACATAATTGAAACGCCCTCGTCTAAAAACTGCCGTAGGCACTTTATCTAAAAAGTCTTGAATATTTGAAGGCAATGCTATTGCCGGTAAATTTTGATATTGTTGTAAAAAACAATAATTGCATTCATACAAACAACCGAAACCCAAATTAATTAAATTGTAACCGCAACAATTTGCATTTTTTGTACAAGGGCAAGGTTTTAGAAAATCAAATTTTTCCGTGTATATTATTAAATTCTTTTTGCGTTCGCTGTAACTTTCTTTTAATATGGGGAATTTACCTTTAAAAACAGTAATTTCAGTATTAGGAAATTTTTCTTTTACTCTTTTGGCAATAGCGGAATTTAAAGATAAATCTTCAATAAAAATATTTTGAGGATTAAAAGATTTTTCTTCTAAATCGGCCTGTTTTGTAAAGTTTAGATCAAGTTTAGGCAAGTAAATGTCTGCTAAATTACCTAATTTTTTATAACGAAGGTTTAATAAATATTTTTTTGTCTGTTCAAAATTTTTTGCTTTTTCTTTGGGCAAAATATCATTGGGGTTTTTACCTGTCTTTTTGCTGATCTCAAAAACAAGGCGCACAAGTTCCCTGCTCTTATTTAAACCGAGTTGCGGGAAAATATCTTTAATATAATTTTCAATTTTATTTAACAGTTCTTGCATAGAAAATCCTTTTGTTCCGCAGTCAATTTCCAAGTTATTGCCGCCGCATTTTCTTTTAATTGTTTTAAAGTTTTAGCACCGAAAATCGCACAAGTTACTTCTTCAAAACTTAAAACAAAATTTATTGCCACTTGCGTTGTTGATGCAGAAGAAATTTGTTTAAGATTATCAACAACTTTTTGCGCTTTTATAAAATTTTCCCCTTTATAAGAATGATAGAAAAAATTGCGCACATCCGTTTTTGCCAAATTAGGTAACTGTTTATACTTTCCGCTTAAAATTCCGCCGTTTAAAACGCCATAGGCCATAAAAGCCAAATCAAATTCTTTAATAAGCGGAAACAATTTTTTGTTTTCTTGATTTAATACTGAAAATTCATTTTGCAAACAATCTATTTTTGTAATTTTTACTGCTTGCTTTATAAGGCCTTCCGTAAAATTAGATAAACCGATAAAGCGGATTTTCCCCTCTTTTTTGAACTTTTCCATTTGTGCTAGAGTTTCTTCGAGCGGGGTATTTTTGTCCGGCCAATGTAAGAAATAAATATCTAAATAATCTGTATTTAAATGTCTTAAAGTATCTTCTATTTGCTTTTGTAAAGATTTCGCACTTAAATCAAATTTAACTGCCCTTTCCCCGGGCAAAAGCCCGCATTTTGAAGTTAAAATAAAATTTTTTCTCGGAACATCTTTAAAAAATTTACCTAGCATAGTTTCCGCACCGCCAAGGCCGTAAATAGCGGCGGTATCAATGCAAGTTATACGGTTTTCAAGTAATGCATGCAAAACCTTCCGGGCTTCATTTTCGTCAAAATCCCCCCATTCCCTTGCGCCGCTTATCGGCCAAGTTCCAAAAGCGAGTTTAGGTAAAATTTTTCTAAGTTCGTTCACTTATTTAGTAAGCCCTGCAAGCCCGCCGAGTGCGCCTAGGCCGCCCATTGCCTGTACTGCCGATGCTTGTGAAGAAGCAGTTGCTTTATTGATAAGTTCTTTTAAATCTTTTTCGATTTCTTCGTTAGAACAATCTTTTAAATCTTTTAAAATTTTAACTTCGCTGACTTTTTGTGAACCTGAAATGGTAAGTTCAAATAAACCTTTCGGTGAAGTTTCTTTGATAACCATTGCATCTAAACGTTTTTTTGTTTCGTTCATTGTTTTTCTAAGTTCAAGAATTTTTTTAAGATCAAACATAATTATTCCTCTACTTCATAAATTTCTGCCGGGCGGAGATATACCAAAGCACTTTCTATCTTTTCTTTAAATATACTCTTTACAGCATTTTTATAGAAAGCAATTTGCTTTAAATATTGCGGTTCCACCGTTTTAGCATTTACTCTATTTATTTTATCACTTTTAAAATCAATAATCAGTATATTTCCCTCTTTTGTTTTAAACAAAGCATCTATAATGCCGTTTTTAACTAAGCCGTTTTCTATCGTAGTTATAGGGAACTCGGAAGCCAAAAACTCCATATTTTCAAGTTCTTTATATACAGATGTTTGGCAAAAATTATTTATTATTTTCTGTGCTTCGGTTATTGCGGTTTTATCTTCTTCGAAATCGAAATTCATTGTTGTTTTATTAAAAATATTTTGTAAAATTTTGTGGCATAAATTACCGACTTTTATCGCATGTTCGACTTCAGATGATGGGAAAAGTATGTCAGTATCTGTTTGAGGTAGCTCGTTGTCTTTTAAATATTTTTTAAATTCTTTATTTCTTTCTTTATAATTTTGAGCCCAAGCAGTATAATTAAAAAAGAAATTTTTATCTTCTTCCGTATTTTGTTTATTTAAAGAAAGTTCCGGCAAGGCATAATCATAATAAAACACTTTTGCCGTTGAAATATTATTTTGCATTTTATCTTCACTCGGCCAACAAATGCTGTCACTTAAAAATTTTACGAAGGTTTTATCTTGTACTTTTAAACTGTCCACTATTATTAAAGTTTCTTTGGCGCGCGTCATGGCTACGTATAAAAGGCGGCGTTTTTCTTCAAGTTCTTGGGCTTGTTTTTCCTTTTCTATTAAAGGAACGATGCCATCTTTTATACCGCCTAATGTTATGCCTTTTAAATTTAAACTCCTTGAATAGAAAACATTACTGTTGCCGTTTCTGCGGTTATCACCCTGGCTGAATTGTTTGGAAAGATCAGTCAAAATTACTACCGGGAATTCCAACCCTTTTGCTTTATGTACCGTTAATATTTTCACTACATTAAAATTTTCTTCCGCCAAAATTGCGTTTGATTCTTCATTAATTTCTTTTTGATATGTTTCAAAGTTATCTAAAAGTTGTTCTAAAGTATAAGAACCGTTTTCAAACAATCTTGTTACCACTTGTTTGAATTTGGCTATATTTGCAAGAACCTGTTCGTTTGAAGACGCAAGCACTTGGCAGGCGGTAAAATTAAAAATATCCAAAATTTCATTAATAAGTTCCAACGGATTTAAAGTTGATAATTTATCCCTTAAAACCCTTAATTTTTGATATGTGCTTTGTATTTTATCATCATTAACTTCGGCGAATATGCTAAGTTTATTTTCCTTCGATAAATTTACCGAAACTTCATCTTTTGCCAAGCACACCGGGCTTCTTAAAACACCGAGCAAAGAAATTTTATCTTGCGGATCTTTTAAAACTTTTAAGATATTTATAAGGTCCAATATTTCTTGTGAAGAATAAAAATTTTTATCTTCTTCTACATTGTACGGGATATTATTTTCCTTTAAAGCATCAAGGAAGATATTAACTTCCGTTGTAGTAGGTAACAGTAAAGCGATATCTTTATAATCTAGTATACTACCGTCGCTTTTAACGGCTTTTTTAACATTATCGACAATCCATTTTGCTATGCAACCTGCGTGGGCAATCCTGCTATTTGCTTTATTAATATCTTCGGAAGGTTTATATAAATGCAGTTCTACCCTTGCATTATTAAATTGTTTACTTGGGTAAATCTCATTATACTCGGCTTGGCAATTAGGTTTAAATTTTATTTGTTCTTTGCCGAAGGTATTTACATAATCGATAATCTCGCTTGCGCTCCTGAAATTATTTCTTAAAACACAAGTTTGTGCCCCTTGTTTCATAAGCAGATTACAAAATGCCTGATAGGCGGAAATATCTGCCCCCCTGAAACGATAAATAGATTGTTTAGGATCACCGACAATAAAAAGTTTACCTTGTTCCAAAATTAAATCTTGCCATTTGCTTGCGAAAGAATCGATTTTTTCCGCCAAAAATAACATTATCTCTCCTTGAATAGGGTCAGTATCTTGGAATTCGTCAATAAAAATATTATCATAAGTTAATTTTATTTCCTGTCTGGCGGCTTTATTGGTTAAAAGCAAGTGATGTGTTTTATAAATAATTTCGTCAAAAGTTAAATAATTTTGGTTTAGCATTTCCCTTTGTACTTTAACCGAAAACGGTTTTAATATTTTATAAGATAATGCTAATATTTTTTGTTTGTGCGGGGTATTATTTTCCGCAAAAGTAACTATTTCCCGTGCTAAATCAAAATCATTTTGTTCCCAATTACCGACAAGAGAGTTAGGGAATGTCGGGAAAACAGGCTCCGCGCAGTCATCAAGTTCACCGCTGTAAAAGGCAATAGTTTGTTTTAAACTTTCGCAACATATTTTTAAAAGCGGTATCATATTGCCTTTAGTTTCCTGATATTCTTCTATCAAAAGTTCCGCTTGCTTCAAATATTTTTGGGCTTGTTCTTTTAAAATTTTGTAATTATTTTGAGGGGCATAATCGTCAAAACCCGGCCTGCACAAATTGCGTGCCAAACTATATAAATCCGCTAAATTAACTTCTTTCAAAATAGTTAACCAAATATCTTTTTGGGCGGAATTTAGATTTAATTCTTCTTCTAAAAACAAAGCCCAGTATTTATCAAAAATTATATTGATTATGCCGGCCTCGTCAATTTGCATATTTGTATTTAAATTCGCTTCAACGGCATATTTTTTTAGCAGGAAATTACAAAAACTGTGTATAGTTCCTATCTGGCATAAAGGCAATTCTTCAAGGGCGGTTTTAAGTAATGAAAATAAACCTTCCAAATTTAAATTTGATTTTAAAAACAAACTTCTAAAATTATCAAGATTTCTTTTGTCTTCCGGTTTTAAATCTTTTACACGGTCGGCATAAACTTCGTCAGTAGCGGTTAAAACGAAAGAATCGTGCAATAATATTTGATATGCCTTATGCAAATTTTCTTCCATTTTTTGTTTTAAAGATGCGGCCGCTTTTGTTGTAAATGTAAGGGCAATAACCCTTGAGAGTTTTACCTTTTTTACAAATACTAGGAAAAGCATTTTCCGCACAAGCAAAGTGGTTTTGCCCGTACCGGCGCCGGCCTCCACAATAATGTTTTGGCTGTTATTTTCTACCGCGCATACTCTATCTTTTAGATCTTGAAGGGACATAATGAAATTTCCTCAATTCTTTAAAATAATCGCTTTTCTTGGCGCGTTTTGCAGTCGGTAAATGGTTTTTACGGCAAATATCTTTAAAATCGCAAAAACTGCAATGGTCTTCACCTTCCGGATATATCGGGAAGATGCCTTTATCAGCCAAATCTTTAAGCAAAGCAAGCAAAGCCGTAAATTTACTTTTCATCAGATTATATTGATCTATGGTTAACGCTTTAAACGGGTTTTTGACTTCATGTTCTATAAACGCAAGTTCCGCAGAAGAACAAATATTATCACCTTTATTTAAAACTTCCAAATATATCGGCGGTTGCAAACTGCTTTTAACAAAAATTAACCTTTCCATACTTGCGCTGTTATATTTGCTTTTATAATCAATAACAACACTTTCTTTGCCGTCTTGGGATTTATCAATTCTGTCTGCTATTGCTTGCAAAGTAAGGTTCGTATTGTTTACGGTCAAAGTGCTTTTTACAGAATACTCAAAGTTGTTTGGAACGAAACCTCTTTTTTGAATATTTTCCAAATCTTTTTTAATAAAGTTAAGTAAATTTTCCTTGATTTTCCCTTTTATAACTTCCCAAAGCAACGGATATAAACCGTACTTTTCAACAGAAGATTTTGAAAATCTATTATCAAAAAAATCATTAAATAAATTTTCAGTTTCCGGCCAAGTAATAGTTAAAAAATTTCTTTTACTTTTAATTAAACTGTAAAAATCTTTTAAAATATCATGGTATAAAGAACCCTTTTTATCGGAAGCAATTTCAGAACGGGAGAAAATATCTTTTTCCCTCCCCGCAATACGGGAAAATAAATATTTTGCCGGGCATGCAAATAAAGTTCCTAAAGCAGTAGGGGAAAAGTATGAAGGGTAAATTTTACCGGCACTTTCATTAATCAGACCGTCAAAATCAGTTAAAGAATTTTGTGATGCCAATGCCCTTAAATCAAAATAAAGTTTTTCAAATAAATCTTTTTCTTGCTCGGTACTCAGTAAATTACCAAGAACTTCTTTAGAACTCGGTTTAATTAAAGCAATTAAAGATGCGGCTTCTTCTTTTGTAAGTAATTCCTGGTTAATATCATTTTTTAAACGCTCAAGCGGACGGCGGCTGAAACTTTTTAAATCATCCTCAGTTTTACCGAGCACATTTAAAAGCATAGTTATAAAAACAGATTTAACTAAAGTTTTACCTTCCAAATCACTCGTTTTATAAGTTAAAACAGCCTTTTGTTGGGCGGCGGAAAGTGCAAGATAAAACAAAAAGTTTTCCTCAAAATATCTGTTTTGCGTGGTATGTATAAGATAGCCGATATTTTGCAAAGCACGCCGCAAAGGTTTGCGTAAACTTTGGCGGTAAACTTCTTTTAATGCAGGGTCTTGCTTTGGAACTAAAGGCAAAACGCCCTCATTTAACCCCAAAATAATAACTGCCTTGAAATCTTGCAAGCGCAAAGTCATGATATCTGCGGCCTCAACCGCATTGGGGGCAGAACTCACTTTATTAAATGTTGCCTCTTTTAATAAAGAGAAAAATTCCTCCAAAAACTCCCCGTTTTTTGCATCAATACCCGTTTTGGAATAAGTGGAAATCACTTCTAAAATATCTGTAATTTTTGCAAGCATTTCCGCTTGCTTAGTTTGTGCATCCGCGGAAGTATATTTTAAAAGAAAATCTTTTGCTTTTTTAGCAAGATTTGCAAAAGATCCCGGTTGTTTTAAAGCGGTAAGATATGCCTTTATTTCTTTTAAAGTATCAATAAATATTTGTTTTTGATTAGGCACATCTGCTTCAAGCATTTCCTCAAATTGCGTGATGGAACACTCCACACCGCTTTGTTGCACCATATCTGCCCACTCATTTTGTTTAAGAGCAAAAAACGGGGAATTTATGACGGCCAAAACTTCTTCCCGTGCAAAATTTGTGCTTTCCAAATTAAATAAATTATAAACAAAAGCGGCAAAAGGTTTTTGCAAAAGCGGGAAAGAAAAATTGTAATTCAGCGGTATTTCATTTTGTTTAAATACTTCCAAAATTTTTGTATTAAAACCGCCCTCACCGCGGAAAGTAAGCGCAATATCTTTATAAGCCAAACCGGATTTACGCAATTTTAATATTTCTTTTGCCGCTGCCTGAACTTCGCCTTCACCGGAAACTTTTATTATTTCTATATTTGCATCATAAGTGCGTTTTTGGTCCGGCGTAAAAATATTTTCCGCCGCAGTTTTTATTAAATTATTCTCACTTTCCAATTTGGTATGTTGTTTGCAAAGCGGTAAAAATAATGTATTAAAAACAGGCTCAACAAAAGTATAAGCAGATTGCTTTTCATAAGGCAAATAAACTTGTGTAATGTCCGCGTAACTATTAATTACGGCTTTTATCAGTTCAAAATGCAAGGAAGTTAAATCATAAAACCCGTAAAAAATTATGCTTTTAAAAGAATTTAAAAAAGGGTTATTTACCGCATTTCCCCGTGCAAAAATAAAATAATCTCTGTAAGTACTTTTGCCGGGTTCTTTTTGAATCTCCAAAAATTTTGAATAAAGCGGAATAAATGTGTTTAGATAATTTTTTTGCTCATCTAAAATTAAATCTTCGTCTTCCTTAATTAAAGCAAGGGCCTCAGGGGTTACTTCGGCATTAATTAAATCGCGGAAGGAATTTTTAAAACAAATTGCCAAACCCCTGTTAGCATTAAAACCGCTTTCTTTTAAAAGATTTTTTATTTTAAAATCAATTAAAGGCGTATCTTCCGCAAGCGGTGGCGGAGGGGTTTTGGCGGTGCGGTTAATCTCCCCGGCCAAAGCGCTCAAAGGCATAAAATTTACACCGGCCAAGCAAAATAATTTTTCGCAAAGTTCCGCTTTTAAACGTGCCTCTAAATGTTTGGATGGGATGACGACAAGCACCCTCTCAAGCGGATTTTGTTTCAACTGCTTGATAGTTTCCAAAAATTGCTTTTTTAGGGCTAAAGGCGAACCGGTAAATAAATGCATTGATAAATTATATAATATATTAAGTACTATGACATATACAACCGCATTTTTACTCGGCTTAATACAAGCGCTTGGTGAATTTTTGCCGATTTCAAGTTCGGCACATCTTGCCTTGTGGCCTTTCTTTTCCGGTCAAGTTTACCAGGGGTTAACCTTTGATGTCCTTTTGCACCTTGCAACTTTGATTGCGGTTGTTTCCTATTTTTATAAAGACTTGATTGTTTTAGTTAAACAAGGTTTAACTGCCCCGAAAAGTGAAGACGGCCGCCTGTTTTGGTTTATCGGCCTTGCTACGATTCCGGCGGCACTTGCCGGTTATTTTTTGGAAGATGCGGCGGAAAATACTTTTAGAAACCCACTTTTAATTGCGTCAACTTTATCAATTTTTGCTTTGGTCCTTTGGTATGCGGACCATTATAATAAAACACATCAAAAAGACCAAAACCCGACTTGGCTTGTAATGTTGTTAATCGGTTGCGCGCAAGCTTTGGCGATAATTCCGGGTGTTTCGCGCTCGGGCATAACGATAAGTGCGGCTTTGTTTTTGGGTTTAACTAGGGTTGCAAGCGCGCGCATTTCGTTTTTGCTTTCTATTCCTGTAATTGCAGGCGCGGCGGTTTTGAAACTTAAGGACTTGGCATTAAATGACATTACCGGCCCCGTAATTTTAGGTTTTATGACGGCCTTGATTGTCGGTTGGCTGACTATTAAATTTTTGATGCGCTTCCTTACAAACCACAACTTTAATGTTTTTGTAATATACCGAATAGCCCTTGCGTTACTCATTTTTGCACTATGTTTTGTAAAATGATAAAATAAAAGTACCTTAAATAAAGGAGAGGACAATGAAAAAAAGTATTTTGTTTATTTGTGCCATTGCTTTAATCTCTGCCTGCACAACCCCGGGTAAAAGAACAGCAATCGGTGCAGCAGCCGGAACCGCAGTAGGTGCCGGTATCGGTGCTTTAACTGCTAAAGCAACCGGCGGTAGTGCCAAAAAAGGCGCTTTAATCGGTGCAGGTGCCGGTCTTGCAACCGGTGGTTTAATCGGTAACTATTACGACAAGCAAGCCAAAGAACTTGCCGCCATCGCAGATGTCAAAAAAGATGAAAACGGCATCACAGTTACTTTGAAAAATGATATTTTATTTGAAACAGGCAGTGCAGTTTTATCTGATGCCGCAAAACAAAATTTAATCAACTTAAACCGCGTACTTAAAAAATATCCTGAAAATATTATCGTGGTAAAAGGTTATACCGATTCAACCGGTACAGCTGCTTACAATCAAACTCTTTCCGAACAAAGAGCAAAAGCAGTTTATGATTTCATCTTAGCCAATGGCTTGAAAACAAGTTCATTATCTTACAAAGGTTTTGGTATGAATAACCCTGTTGCCGACAACGGTACAGCAGCCGGCCGCACTAAAAACCGCCGTGTAGAACTTGATATTACCGCTAACAAAAAATTAGTGGAACAAAACAGAAAATAATTAACGACTGGTTAATTTTAAAGCCCGCAAAGTTTTTGCTTTGCGGGTTTTATTATGCCATTTCATTTAGTAACGCTTGCAAAGATTCCAATAATACAAAAAATTTGATAAAATATATATGTTAGCCGTTTTGGCTACGCGATTTTGAATATTAAAATTTCGCGCCTATAGCTCAATGGATAGAGCACCAGCCTGCGGAGCTGGGGATACAAGTTCGATTCCTGTTAGGCGCACTTTCGACGAGAAGCCCCTCTTAAACAGAGGGGCTTCCTTTTTTTGTTCTCCGACGAGAAACGCTATTTTCGCAACATTAAAAAATGTCAAAAGTATGAAAGTAGTGGGCAGAATTTGGACACTATAATGTATAAAACAACTGCGCTAACTATAAATCGAACTAGCAATTGTATAGTGTCCAAATTACATACAAATGGCGCAGTGACCATAGGTTCGATTCCCGTAGGAGGCATCGAACTTATAGCGAACAAATTTTATGCTTTCGATATCCTTTTTCTGGGACTACTTGTCGTTTCTCAAGCTATGATAGATTTCTTCTGCAAATATACCTAAAACCTCTTGCTTTATTTTATTATTGTTCAAAAGCAGAGTGAAGAAATCTCTATTTTGCTCTAATCCGGCAATCAATGCCTCATCTATGTCAGTGTAGTATGCCATTTGAAAGTTCTTTAAAGTATTATTTTTTGCAGATGTCCTTAGTTTATCGGACTTCATCATGATATCTTTAATTTGAAGCATAGCTTTGACAGCGACATCATTATCATAATTCTTACCGACAGTACTATTTATTTCAGCTATTATCTCTGATAATCTAGCAATCTTATCTTCTGTTAAATGGAATGGGTCTGCTACAGGTAATTTAACTATAGGGTTGGATTTAATGCTAGATTTTACATGTTCTTTTACTTTCTTCTGTATAAAATTCATAGCCTTAATTTTGCCATCCAAGTTAAAGCCGTCTCCACCGTGTCTTATGTTTATATATGCTAGCAAGTAAGTAATGAAATTATACTTCTTATGAAGCTCAATATCTTCAAAACAAGTAGCTTGAAGTAAGAACTCATAAAACCGTACAAATCCCCTTAAATGAGCTATAAATTCTTTTCGTGTTATCTCCTCAAGTTGTTCCACTTCTTTCTTGGTTCTAGAGAAAATAAATTGTAATTGTTTTTTATCATTGGCAGTAATATTCTCTTTGTATAATAACTCATTAACTTCGGTTATATCTCTGGGGGCGATAACAGAATATCCATCAATTTTAGCTTCTAAATCATATATTGAAGATGGGGTTATAGAGTTAGATAACAACGTAACCGTATAATATTTACTAAACGCTTTTTCCATATCTTCATAAGTATTAACAAAATCCAACACAAAAGTCTTTTTATTGTATGGAGGGCAGATTCTATTTAACCTTGATAATGTTTGTACGGCATTAACCCCTTGCAGCTTTTTCATAACGTACATTGCACATAGTTTTGGCTGGTCAAAACCTGTTTGATATTTATTGGCTACTAGTAGGACATTATATTCATCCGTATCAAACACTTTGGGCAATTTATCTTCTGAAATACCATTCATACCTGCTTCAGAATATTCATTTTTATCGTCTTTAAGTTTAACATTTCCGGAAAATGCTACCAATGCCTTAATGTCACTATACCCCTTCTTTTCAATATACTTTTCAAATGCCTGTTTATATTTGACAGCCCCTTCCCTTGAAGCTGTAATTACCATTGCCTTAGCTTTTCCATCGAGCTCATTCATAACAGTAGTTCTAAAATGCTCTATAATAACTTCAATTCTTTGAGCTATATTTGTTTCATGTAAATCAATGAATCTGGCAATTTGTCTCTTAGCTTTGTTTGTCTTACATTCAGGGTCTTCTTGTATTTCTTTATTTAGCTTATACAAAGTATCATAAGTTGTATAGTTTTGAAGCACATCTAAAATAAATCCTTCTTCAATGGCCTGTTTCATTGAGTAAATATGAAAAGCTTCTTTTTGTCCTTTAGAATTTAATTTCCCGAACAATTCCAATGTTGTATTCTTAGGTGTAGCAGTAAAAGCAAAAACAGAAATATTTTTTTGCTTACCAAGCCTCTTTATCTCACTACATATAAAATCTTCTGTAGAACTTTCTTCTTGGTCTTCTGAAGCTAAAACTTTTGTAACAGCTCCCATATTCTTACCTGCTGTAGAAGAATGTGCCTCATCTATAATTACGGCAAACCTTTTATTCTTAAGGTTATTTACCTCATCAACAATATACTGAAATTTTTGGATTGTAGTGGCAATAATTTTAGTATTACCAGAAAGCGCAAAGGCCAAATCTGAAGAAGTACATTTGTCATCCATTACCTTTATAAAACCGGATTTATGTTCCATGTTCAATATTGCTTGCTGTAATTGTCTATCTACTACGACCCTATCTGTAACAATAATTATGTTGTCAAATATAATTTTATCGTTGGCATCGTGTAAAGAAGACAACCTATATGCTAGCCACGCAATAGAATAAGTTTTACCACTTCCGGCACTATGTTGAATTAAGTAATTTTGAGAACTATGGTGTTCATAAACATCATCTAAAATTTTGTGTAACACATCTCTCTGATGAAATCTTGGGAATATAATATTCTCTTTGGTTTTTTTCTTACCTGTAAGGACATCCTCTTCTTCTTTAGTTTCGTGAATTATAAACTTACTAATAAGCTCAAGAATTGAATCCTTCTTTAAAATCTCTTCCCACATATACGAAGCGCCCGTTTCTGCTGGGTTTCCTGCCCCTGCTTCAACACCAACACCATTACCCCTGTTAAATGGTAAGAACAAAGTCGAAGGACCGCACAACTTTGTAGCCATATATACTTGCTCTAAATCCATTGCAAAATTAACAAGGCAACCACATTTAAACTTGAATAATCTTGTTCTAGGGTTTCTTTGTGTCCTATATTGATAAATTGCATCCTCATAAGACTGTCCTGCAAAGTTACACTTAAGCTCAATTGACATTATTGCAAAGCCGTTTAAAAAGATAACAATATCCACTCTTTCTTTATCACTTGCCCAAATTTCCTCTGCAACAGAAAATATATTTTTTTCATATTTCTTAGTTAATTCCGGATTAAACCCAGTAGCAGGTTTAGTATACATGAAATCCAGATGAACGTTAGATATATCAATACCATGTTTTAAGATATATAATAAACTACCTTTTGCCTTCGACATTTCGTTATTGATATAGTTTATAAGAGTATCTTCTAAACTGTCTCTGAAAATTTTTCTTAACTCAGCCATTTCTTTTGGCTGAGTATCTTCCAAGAACTTAAAGAACAGCTCTTTGTCCATACTGGTTAATCTGTCGTAATTCCCATCTGTTCGAACGGTATAGCCATTATTTTTACTAAGATATTCCAATATAAATGCTTGGTATTCTTTCTCTGATAATATTTTGTTCATAATTATCTACCCTTTAATCCTTTATCCCAAGTTCACCTTTAATGTGTTTATAAAATTCCAATATTCTCTTATTATTTTCAATATGGATTTCCGACATATCATCTGATTTTTCAAAGTTCTTATGGAAGTCCTCAAACAGGTCATAAAAATATTCCATAGTTTCGTGTTTACCAAATATACTTTCTATCTGAATTTCATTCCACAAATCTTTTGTAGCCCTTGACATATCCGTTCGCCCTTTTACCCTTATATCCTTCTCAAATTTCATAGCGAAGTCATACATTTTTTGATACAAAACTTCTCTCTTTCGTTTTAGATAAAGCTTTTCATCCCTATCATACTTACATCTATCAATAATCACAGCAGATAAAAATGCAAGCACTGCTGTAACAATAACGGCAAATATTTGTGAGTTTATAAAAATCTTAATAAGTTCTAACATTTATACCACCTCTTTCTTACCTGTTACATACTCGTAAATTAAGGATTTCTTATAGCTTTCAAGGACTTCAATCTGTTTCTGTTTATCCTCTATTGAACTATCAATTTCTGCACATTTAGAATCAAGGAAATCAGCTATAACTCCCTGTTCTTTTAAAGAAGGAAATGGAAGTTTTACTTCTCTAAAATATTTTTGTATGTTTAGATTTTGTAATCCTGTCGTTTTGTTATAATACAGATTTGTTATACCATTCTTATATAGTGCATAAAAACAATATTTTGCGTACTCAAATGAATAGTTATCATTTAATCTTATACAATCCATAAAATTAGCAAAC
>JBGVBB010000158.1:0-5586 GCA_045225155.1 Elusimicrobiaceae bacterium | reverse complement strand
ATTAATACACCTGTTTTTATGCCCGTTGCAACGCAAGGTTGCGTTAAGGCTTTAACCGACGACGATTTGCGTAATGTAGGCGCTGAGTGTTTGCTTTCAAATACTTACCATTTATTTTTGCGCCCGACGGCTGATTTTTTGGCAAATATGGGCGGCCTTCATAAATTTATGAATTGGGACAGGAGCATTTTAACCGATTCCGGCGGTTTTCAGGTTTACAGTTTATCGCAATTTAGAAAAATTACCGAGGAAGGCGTTTGGTTCAAAAGCCATCACGACGGCAGTAAACATTTTTTTACCCCCGAAAGTGTTATTGAAGCGGAACAAAAAATAGGTTCAGATATTTGGACTTGCCTTGATATGCTTATACCTGCACAATCAAAAAAAGCAGACGCAAAAAAAGCACTTGAACTTACAAAACGCTGGGCGGAGCGTGCGGTAAAAAAATATCACTCTATTGTTCCGCAGCAAATTGTAAAAAATACAGACGGCTCTTTTACCGTTCCGCACTCTTTAATTTTCGGTATTATTCAAGGTGCGATTTATGACGATTTAAGAAAAGATGCATCCCAAACTATGGCAAAATTACCTTTGCACGGTTTTTGTATCGGCGGTCTATCAGTCGGCGAAACACGGGAAGAAATGAATTTTGCTTTAACCCACACCACCCCCTATTTACCACCGGAAAAACCCAGATATTTAATGGGGCTTGGCACACCGCAAGAGATACTGGACTGTATCGCACATGGCGTAGATATGTTTGATTGTGTGTGGCCCACACGCGTTGCCCGTAACGGCCAAGTTATGACTAGAAACGGCAAATTAAACATAAAAAATCTTGCTTACCGAAGTGACACTAATCCGCTCGAAGACGGTTGCGATTGCTTTACCTGCAAACACTACTCGCGCGCTTATTTATCGCACTTATTCAGGTGTGGCGAACTTACAAGCCACCGTCTGCTTTCCATACATAATATTCGCTTTTTAACACGCTTAATGCAAGATACACGCACCGCCATAGAACAAGGCATTTTTGCCAAGTTTAAAGAAGAAGTTGATAAAGCCTACAAATAATTAAATTGCGGTTTCTTTTAATTTTTCAAAAAGTTCTTTTTGCTTGCTCGTTAAATGCGCCGGGTTGTTTATCATAAGTTGCACATAAAAATTGCCATTTTTGCCTAACCCTTTACCGCTTAATTTGAGTTTTTGGCCGCTCCTGCTTTGGGGCGGAACTTTGATTGTTATACGTGTTGCATCCGGGAGCGGAACACTAACTTGCCCGCCAAGTGCGGCCGTCCATGGCATAATGTCTGCAACATAATAAATATCATTATTTTCCACTTTATAAAAAGGGTCCGCCGCAAGTTTGATATTAACATACAAATCGCCGCCGTTTGAGCCAAGACCCTTTAATTTTATTTTTGCACCGTCGGTAATACGGGCAGGGAATTTAACTTGGGCATTATTTCCGTTCGGTAAAGTTAAATTTACAAGGCCTCCACGGTAGGCAGAAGGTAAATCTAAACTAAGATTTGCTTGTTCGGTTTGATCACCGCCGTAATAGCCGTAAGGATCTTGCTGCGCGCGGCTTTGTTTACGCCTTGCACCACCACCAAAACCGCCGAAACCGCCACCGAAAATGCTTTGGAAAAAGTCACTAAAGTCAGAGGCATCAAAACCGCCCGTTCCGTTAAAATTGAAACCACCTGCTTGACCGCCGCCAAAAGGATTGCCGCCGTTTGAACTGTAATAATAAGTGCTGCCGTTTGGCCCTCTTTGTGTACGGGTTCCCCCGTAACCGGCACCGCCGCCGCGTGCATAATTTTGATAATCTGCAGAACCTACTTGATCGTAAATATCACGCTTTTTCTTGTCTGATAAAACTTCATAAGCCTCATTTACATCTTTAAATTTTTCGGTCATTTCCGCTTTTTTTGATTCGGGCTGCAAATCCGGGTGATATTTCCTTGCAGCGACTTTAAATGCTTTTTTTATTTCCGCTTCACTTGCGTTTTTTGATACCCCAAGAATTTTATAATAGTCTTTATATTGTGCCATAAGTCCTCCTACTTTGACTATATTTTATAATATTATAACGCGGAAAGTTTACCCGCGCGGATGGAATTTGCGGTGCTTTGCGCGTATATCTTGAATATTTACATGTGTATATATTTGTGTAGTATTTAAACTTTCATGACCAAGCATTTCCTGAAGTGAACGTAAGTCCGCCCCGCCTTGCAACAAATGGCTTGCAAAAGTATGCCTGAATAAATGCGGATGCAACGGTGTGGTGATACCGGCTTGGCGGCCGAGCATTTCAATATCTTTCCAAACAGTTACGCGGCTTAGTTTTTTGCCTTGTTTGTTGAGAAAAATTTCACTGTCCGTTTCTTTAGTAGCAAAATGGGCATTACGTTCAAACAAATAGCGCTCAAGCAAAGTACAGGCCTCTTGGTGCATTGGCACAAAACGTTGCTTTCTGCCTTTACCGAAAGCCAAAACCCATCCTTCTTTTGTATTAACATTTTCAAGTTGTAAATTGATAAGTTCGCTAACCCTTAAACCCGTTGCATAAAATAAACTTACAATGCACAAAGTGCGCCACTCGGTAAAATTTGTAGGAGGGAAAGACAAAAGTTTTTCCATATCTTCTTGTGATAATTGGCTCGGTACTTTTTGAATAAGGCGCGGTGAATATAAAAATTTTGTCGGATCTTCTTTAATTAAACCTTCAACCAACATAAATTTATAAAAACATCTTACCGCCTCAATTTTACGGAAGACACTTGCCGGGGCAAGTGTCCTTTCCGTTTTAAGTGAATAGACAAAATTATCCAAAAGTTCCGGGCTTGCTTCCGCAAGGCCTTTGTTATGACGAGTGCAAAAATCGGCAAACTGTTTAATGTCACGCCCGTAAGAATCAATGGTGTTAGGTGACAATTGCCTCTCAAAAGTTAAATGATTTTTAAATTCATCTATTAACATATTATTCTTTTAATTCAAAAATTTTTGCCGGCATTGTTGCACCTTTAATCAAAAATAATTTTTTGGCTTCACAACCTAAATGTGCGGCAAGTGTTTGGCGTGCTTCCTCATTTGCACGGCCTTGTTCGGCAGGTGCAAGCACCCAAAGTTCAAAAGTATCCGATTTTTTTTGAACTAGTTTTGCCCTTTTTTGCCCTGCATGCACTTTAACCTTTATAAACATACCTTATTGTAGCATTTAATATGATACAATGAAAATGTAATATATAACAATTTAAAACCGAAGTAATGGGAGAAAATATGAAAAAACTAATAAGTTTATCAAGTTTGCTGGCTATAATACTTTCACAAGCAGGTTGTGTCGGCGGAGAAGCGCCAAAACAAGGGCAAGAAGTTTCCTTCCCATATGCCACTCCGGAAATTAAACAGGAACTGGCGAAAAAATTATTCAGTAAAGAAATAGAATTAGGCTTATATTCCCAAGAAGAAATTGCCCGCGAAGATTTTTTGGAACTTATTAATTATGAATCGATATTTCCGCACGTTTATAGTTCATCATATACGCAAGATCTTAAAATATTCGGGGAAAAAGAGGAACAACAATTCTTTTGGTATCATTTAATGCGTTTACGCGTATTAACCATTTACCGTACACTTTACGGTGACAATGATGATGCCCCCGGTTACCCTACAATAAGTCATCTTGATATGCTAAGTTCTTATAGCGATAACTTTATTAGCAAACACCCAAAAGAAGCACAAGAAATTTTAGCTTCAGTTATCGCATATGAAGAAAAATACCCATACAATCCTCAAAAAGGTTTAGATGAAGCTAAAGAAAAGATTAAAAATATGACACGTGAACAAGCGGCAAAGGCTTTTATGGAACCGTTAGAAGAAGTAAATAAATTATCTGATGAAGATTTTAAAAAGGCCTTACAGAACATTACTGATGCCCAACCGAATATTCCGGCAGAGTTCCAAAATGTACGCGAGAAGATTTTACAATTATTTAGAGATGAATTGGAACAAATGAAAAAACAAGAATCCGCAAAAACAAACGATACAGAAGCGGAGCCGGTAAAACCACAGGAGGAACAAAATAATATTGAACCCGAGCAAGAAAATAACGAAGATACGCATGAAGAATACCTGGCCCAAAGAAGGGAAGCCGGCATTATAGATTACACAATTTATCTTCAAGCACCGGAAATGTTCCCTGCGGAACTTTTCTTTGCGGAATTTATATTAGATCAAAATAATGATGATATGCGTTATGCCTTCCGCAAATTATTTTTTGCAAATAATAGCATATCAGGGCATGCACGTATAGAAGGAGATAAACCCTTGCCTTATAAAGTAGATTTAATATGGTATTCCATAACGGAAAATAAGGCTTATTCATTACAAACCGATTTGCCATATGAAGCCATTAAAACGCAACTAATGCCTGAAGACAGAAAATTCAACAGTTTATTGATGACTTTTACCCCTTACGGGCAAGTGTCTTTATATTTATATGACTCCATATCGGAAAAGAGAGAGTTATTAAGAACATTTGAAGCGGAAAGTACTGATTTATCTTTAGAAGATTTCCGTCAATCAGGTACTTTATATGAAAACCCGGAACAACCTGCTAAAGATTGGAACGAATATCAGCAAAAAGCATTAACACAATTTCCTAAAGCGGCAACTTTCTTGGCAAATGAAGGTTTACCCGGGAAAGATTTTGATTTTTGGAATGACATTAAATTAGATGTCGGTAAGGATTATCCTTTACCGGAAAGATGGGAACTTAATAAGTTAAATGAAAACGGTGAAACACCTTTGATTGATGCAGTTCGTTCCCATAAAGATGTTTTAGTAACAAAACTTATAAGTGCCGGGGCCGATGTAAATATCGTTGCGACTAGTACAGGGCAAACAGCTTTATCCGCTGCTGCTTCTATGGGGCATATCGGGCATGTTAAACAATTAATTGACGCCGGGGCAAACACAAATCAACCGGAAGGGCAATCAGGAATGTCCCCGCTTATGTTAGCAGCCCAATTAGGAAATAAAGATATTGTTAAATTATTAATAGATGCCGGGGCTGATGTCAATGCAAAACAATTCATCAACGGGCAAGATATAGGTTACAATGCCCTTAAATATGCACGAGAAAGCGGTAACCAAGAAATTGTTCAATTATTAATTAACAACGGTGCGCAAGAACCCATTGCACAACAACAAACGGCAAGTGCACCTTTAACAAACACTTTAGACCAAGCTTTAATGGCAGGTAATGTCGAAAAAGTTAAAGAATTTTTGGCTAACGATGCTAATCCTAATACTTTGATACCAGGGGTTGGCCCTGCCCTGCTTTTTGCTTGCACTTTAGGTAATGCGGAAATTGTTCAGGCACTTGTAAATGCTAAAGCAGATATTAATTCTGTCAGTAGTACCACCGGTTTTACGCCACTTATGATGGCCGTCCAAATGGGCAATAAACCGATAGTTGAAATTTTAGTTAAGGCCGGGGCTGATGTAAATATACAACACCAAATGAACGGCCAACCGAGTGGACTTAATGCTTTAAAAATAGCGCAAAACGGCGGATTT
>JBGVBB010000157.1:0-12380 GCA_045225155.1 Elusimicrobiaceae bacterium | reverse complement strand
GGTTAAGGTCGTCTTACCGTGGTCAACGTGGCCGATTGTACCAACGTTAACGTGTGGTTTGCTTCTTGAGAATTTCTCCTTTGCCATAATATCTCCTTTAAATTATAGCCCGCCCTTTCGGGCGGGCAAAGTTTTATTTAGCCGCTACGGCTGTTTTCTTCTCAATAATAGTTTTGGCTACGTTACCCGGAACAGGCTCATAGTGGCTTGGTTCCATGGTAAATGATGCACGCCCTTGAGAAAGTGAACGTACTGTCGTTGCATAACCAAACATTTCAGCGAGAGGTACTTGTGCTTTAATATATTTTGCATTACCTCTGTCGCCCATTTCGCCGATTTTGGCTCTTCTTGAACTTAAGTCACCCATGATGTCACCCATATTGGATTCGGGGGTTACAACTTCAACCTTCATGATAGGTTCAAGTAACACAGGATTTGCTTTTTTAGCACCCTCTTTTAAACCCATAGAGGCGGCAATCTTAAATGCCATTTCTGAAGAGTCAACTTCGTGGAAGGAACCGTCGTAAACAGCGGCCCTGATATCAACAAGGGGATACCCTGCCAAAGCACCGTTTTCAAGAGCTTCACGGCAACCTTTTTCAATAGCGGGAATAAATTCACGCGGGATGCGACCTTGGGTAATCTCATTGACAAATTCAAAACCTTTACCGGCCGGGAGCGGTTCAAGGCGCAAGAATACGTGACCGTATTGACCTTTACCGCCGGACTGCCTGATAAATTTGCTTTCTTGTTCAACTGTTTTGGTAATAGTTTCCCTGTAAGCAACTTGAGGTGCACCGACGTTGGCTTGAACGTTAAACTCGCGTTTCATACGGTCAACCAAGATGTCCAAGTGCAATTCACCCATACCGGAAATAACGGTTTGGCCGGTTTCTTCATCGGTTTTAACGCGGAAGGTTTGGTCTTCTTCTGCGAGTTTTGCCAAAGCGTTAGACATTTTATCTGAATCGTCTTTAGACTTCGGTTCAACTGCGATTGAAATAACCGGTTCAGGGAAAGTAATACTTTCAAGAACAATAGGATGTTCCGGGGAGCAGAAAGTTTGCCCCACGGAAGCGTTTTTCAAAGCGACTGTTGCTGCGATATCGCCTGCTCTGAGGGATTTAACTTCTTCCCTTTTATTTGCGTGTAAACGCATGATACGGCCAACGCGTTCTTCCGCATTCTTAGACGGGAACAACACTGTATCACCTGCATCAAGTTTACCGGAATAAATTCTGAAGAAAGATAACTTGCCGACGTAAGGGTCCGTCTGAATTTTGAAGAGTAAAGCGCAGAACGGATCTTTATCAGAATGGCTTCTGGTAACTTCCTCACCGGTATCAGGATTTGTACCTTTTACAGGGGGGATATCAAGCGGTGAAGGCAAATAGTAGCAAACCGCATCGAGTAATGGCTGAACGCCTTTGTTTTTGTAAGAAGAACCGCAAACAACCGGGAAGAATTTACCGGTTAAAGTTCCTTTGCGGATAGCGGCACGGATTTCTTCTTCGGTAAAATTGGTTTCGCCGTTTAAATAGCGTTCCATGATTTTATCGTCAAAGTCTGCTAATTTTTCAAGCATGTGTGTGCGTGCTGCTTGTGCTTCTTCGACTAAATCTGCAGGAATATCGACTTCATTAAATTCAGCACCGTTATGATCGCCGGACCATATAAGGCCTTTCATTTTAATGATATCAACAACACCTTTAAATTGGTCTTCCGCACCGATTGGGATTTGAATAGGGCAAGCATTACCGCCTAATTTTTCAACGATAGATTTTGCTGAGCGTTGGAAATTTGCACCAACCCTATCCATCTTGTTGATGTAAGCGATACGCGGAACACCATATTTATCTGCCTGGCGCCAAACTGTTTCAGATTGAGGTTCAACACCTTGTACACCGTCGAAGCAGCATACTGCACCGTCAAGGACGCGGAGTGAACGTTCTACTTCAGCGGTAAAGTCCACGTGTCCCGGGGTGTCGATGATGTTGAATTGGCAATCACGCCATTTGCAGTAAACAGCGGCTGAGGTAATAGTAATACCTCTTTCGCGTTCCTGTTCCATCCAGTCAGTAACTGATGCACCATCGTGTGTTTCACCGATTTTGTGGGTGCGGCCCGTATAATACAAAATACGTTCTGTGGTGGTTGTCTTACCGGCATCGATGTGCGCGATAATACCGATATTTCTAATTTTCTCTAAAGGAAATTTTTGCAAATCGTCAGCCATAACAACCTACCATTTAAAGTGGGCAAATGCCCTGTTGGCTTCTGCCATTTTGTGAGTATCTTCACGTTTCTTAAAGGCAGTACCTTCTTTTTTGGAACCCAAAATAATTTCTTCGGCTAATTTTTCAGCCATAGGGCGCCCTTTACGGCCTTGTGCGGCGGCAAGTAACCAGCGCATTGCAACGGAGGTGCTTCTTAAGGGTTTAACCTCAACAGGCACTTGATATGTTGCACCGCCGACTCTGCGGGCTTTAACCTCTAAAAGAGGGCGGACGTTTTCAATGCATTTATTGAAAACTTCCATCGGATCTGCTTTGGTTTTGGCTTTGATAATATCTAAAGCATCAAAAACGATTTTTTCAGCAGTGGCTTTCTTCCCTTCAAAATTGATTTTATTAATGAATCTCGCCATCAAGACAGAATTATATTTATAATCTGCCGGGGGAAGTGGGCGACGATCTCTTGGTCTTAAACCTTTTCTAGGCATATTAAGTTAATCTCCTATTTACCAGCTTTAGGCCTTTTTACACCGTAAAGTGAACGGCCTTGCTTTCTGTTTTCTACGCCGCTTGCGTCTAATGCGCCGCGGATAATGTGATATCTTACACCCGGTAAGTCTTTAACACGACCACCGCGAACTAACACGATGGAGTGTTCTTGTAGGTTATGGCCTACGCCCGGAATATAAGCAGTTACTTCCATTTTGGAGGTTAACTTTACACGGGCAACCTTTCTCAAAGCTGAGTTCGGCTTTTTAGGGGTTGTCGTATAGACACGGGTGCAAACGCCACGCCTTTGCGGGCAGCTGTTTAAAGCCGGAGCTTTGGTTTTAAACTCCGTTTTGCTTCTGCCGTGTTTAATTAATTGATTTACTGTCGGCATTTATTTCTTTTCTCCTATTTTATTTTGCTTTCTCTTCAAATTCTCGCTTGATATTTTTGGTAGCTATACCTGTTCCTGCGGGAATTAAGTGGCCTACAATTACGTTTTCTTTGAGGCCTTCTAAGTCGTCAACTTGCCCTTTGATAGCAGCATCTGTTAATACGCGGGTTGTCTCCTGGAAGCTGGCCGCTGAGATAAATGACTCAGATGCCAAAGATGCTTTACTGATACCAAGTAAGATCGGTTTTGCAAAAGCAGGTTTTTTACCTTCTGCTTCTAAGCGTTCATTTTCCTTTCTGTACTCGGATTTGCTAACAATTTGGCCTTTTAAGAAGGTTGAATCACCAACTTCTTGGATCTTCACATTGCTTAACATTTGGCGGACGATAACTTCAATATGTTTGTCGTTAATCGTAACACCCTGTAAGCGGTAAACCTCCTGAATGGCGTTAAGCAAGAATTCCTGCACTTCTTGAATATCCTTCACGCGCAGCACGTCGTGTGGATCTATAGCACCATCGGTCAAAGCATCACCTTTTGCAACTTTATCTCCGGTGTAAACTCTTAAGTGTTTACCTTGCGGAATCGGGTAATGCTTTTCTTGTTGTATTTCCTCATTGCTAAGGACTACCTCAGTTAAGCCCTTAGAAGAGGTTTCTAAGCGAATCACACCTGCAAATTCTGCGATAATGGCGGGGTTTTTGGGCGTTCTGGCTTCAAACAACTCTGCGATACGCGGCAAACCGCCGGTAATATCTTTTGTCCCGCCTGTTTCTTTAGCAATTTTTGCTAAAATATCACCCGCTTGGACTTCCTCACCTTCTTCAACTAATAAGATAGTATCAATAGTTAAAGGATAAGGAACTTTATCTATAATAATGCGCGGGTTTTTGCGGCCCATTTTGCTGGCGGTAATTTTGCGTTCAATAATACCTGTTACTTTGTTGCGTTCTTCTTGAAGTGTGATACCTTCTACAACGTCAAGAAGTTTAATTTTACCGTTTCTTTCAGCAATTAAAGGCAAGGAGTGCGGATCCCATTCAGCCATAATGGTATCTTTAGTAACTTTTGATTTATCGTTAACTAAGATTTTTGCACCGTACGGGATTTTATACTCTTTTACATTGCCCTTTTCATCTTCTACGAAGATTGAGCCGTTTCTGGAAAGACAGAGTTTGTTTTCAAATCTGTCTTCAATAATTTTAATATCTTTAAAGGTAACTTTACCGTTAATTTCTGCCATCGCTTGGGAGCGGCTTAAAACACGAGATGCCGCACCACCGATGTGGAAGGTTCTCAAAGTTAACTGTGTACCAGGTTCACCGATTGATTGTGCTGCGATAATACCTACTGTATCACCGACGCGTGCAAGCATACCGGTTGCCAAACTGTTACCGTAACATTTTGCACAAATACCGTGTTTGGAGTTGCAAGTTAATACTGAGCGAACCCTTACAGATTCTACTTCATATTTCTTAACCAAATCACCTTGTGCGGCGGTAATAAGATCACCGGCTTTAATAATGGTAATTTCTTTATCACCGTCTTTAACTTTTACATCTTCCAAAGAAGTGCGTCCTACAATACGTTCGGAAAGAGGTTCAATAACTTCTTCACCGCTCTTTAAATCGTGGAGAACGACACCCTCTGTTGTTCCGCAGTCATCTTCGGTAACTACTAAATTGTGACCAACGTCAATAAGACGTCTTGTCAAATAACCTGCGTCTGCTGTTTTCAAAGCGGTATCTGACAAACCTTTACGACCACCGTGTGTTGAAATAAAGTATTCCAAAACAGACAAACCTTCACGGAAGTTCGCGGTAATCGGGTTTTCAATAATTTCACCGGCACCACCGGTAAGTTTCTTTTGAGGTTTTGCCATCAAACCGCGCATACCGGCAAGCTGCCTAACCTGTTGCCTTGAACCGCGTGCGCCGGAATTGGCCATTAAGAAAACTGAGTTGAATTTTTGTTCACCTTTTTTAACAGGTTTCTTTTCAACATCGGCCATTTCTTTAAAAAGTTCTTCTGCGATATCATCTGTAACTTTTGTCCAGATATCGATAACTTTATTGTACCTTTCACCTTCGGTGATTGTACCTGTTTCGGCTTGTTCCTGAATTGCTTTAACTTTCTTTTGTGCTTCTTTAACTTTCTTTTCTTTGCTGGCAGGAACAATCATGTCTGCGATAGAGATTGAAAGACCGGATTTGGTTGCATATTTGTAACCGAGGGACATAATTCTGTCCAAAAATTGGACGGTTTCATAATGCCCGTATTTCGGATCTTTATAACAATCGCTTACCATTTTGGCAAGTTCTTTCTTACCTATATCTTTATTTAAGAAAGGCCAGCCTTTCGGTAAAATTTGGTTGAAGATGATGCGACCGACGGAAGTATAATCTGTCCATTTAGCGACATCTTTACCTTCATTCATTTTCTTTGTAATACCGCCGACTTTGATTTTGGCATGCAAGGAAATTTTGCCGTATTCCAAAGCGGTTAACGCATCTTCACTATCGGCAAATAAAGAACCTTCACCCAAGTCATTATCTTTGATTTTGGTAATATAGTTTACACCTAATACCATATCGTGTGAAGGGCTTGCAATAGGCCTGCCTGAAGCAGGTGATAAAATGTTGTTTGTAGCAAGCATTAATGTTCTTGCTTCAATTTGAGCTTCAATTGTTAAAGGAACGTGAACAGCCATCTGGTCACCGTCGAAGTCAGCGTTGAAAGCTGCACAAGTTAACGGATGGAGTTGAATGGCTTTACCTTCAATCAATACCGGTTCAAAAGCCTGGATACCCAAGCGGTGCAATGTCGGAGCACGGTTTAAAAGTACCGGGTGATTTTTGGTAACCTTTTCTAAAATATCCCAAATTTCAGGGCTTACTCTTTCAAGTTTCTTTTTAGCGGCTTTTAAGGTTACGCCTTCTTTCTTCATAAGTTCGCCGATAATAAAGGGTTTGAAAAGTTCAAGTGCCATAAGTTTCGGTAAACCGCATTGATTGAGTTTCAAACTCGGACCTACAACGATAACTGAACGGCCTGAATAGTCCACCCTTTTACCAAGTAAGTTTTGGCGGAATCTACCGTGTTTACCTTTAATAGAATCTGATAAAGATTTTAAAGGTCTGCCACCGGGCCCTAAGAAAACTTTACCGCGTGCACCGTTTTCAATTAAAGCATCAACGGCTTCTTGTAACAAGCGCATTTCGTTATAAACCATAACTTTAGGTGCTTGCAAAGATTTGATGTGTTTCAAGCGGTTATTTCTGTTAATAATACGTCTGTATAAATCGTTTAAATCGGAAGCTGCAAAACGACCACCGTCGAGAGGAACTAAGGGCCTCAAATCCGGCGGAATAACAGGGAGAACAGATAAAACCATCCACTCAGGTTTATTACCGGAATCTTTAAATTCCTTCATCATTTTAATACGGCGGATAAGTTTTGTTCTTTCTGCTTCGCTTTGTGTTTCTTTTAATTGTGCTTCAAGTGCAGGGATTTCTTTATTGAAATCTAAACTTGCAAGTAAAGCTTGAATAGCGGGTGCACCAATATCGGCTTTAAGTTTTGAACCGTATTTTTTGCGTGCTTCACGGACTTGTTCTTCAGATAAAATATCACCTTTTTTGAAGTCCGTTCTACCGGTGACGGAGTCAACTGCATCTTCAAGAACTACATAACTTGCATAGTAAACAACCCTTTCAAGGTCAATGGTTCTCATGTCAAGTAAAACACCGATTCTTGACGGGGTTTTCTTTAAAAACCAAACATGTGTTACAGGAACTGCAAGTTCAATATGGCCCATTCTTTCGCGGCGGACTTTTGATTCGGTAATTTCTACACCGCATCTGTCGCAGCACATACCTTTAAATTTTACCCAGCGATATTTACCGCAGGCGCATTCATAGTCTTTTGTAGGCCCGAAGATACGTTCGCAGAACAAGCCGTCTCTCTCCGGTTTTAAAGTTCTGTAATTAATTGTTTCCGGTTTTTTTACTTCGCCATAAGACCAAGATAAAATTTGTTCCGGGCTTGCTATACCTAATTTGATAGCATCAAAATCAAAGAAGTTTAGTTCTCCTGCTTTTTTTGTTTTCTTATTTGCATCAAACATTTTTTATGCTCCTATTTAACCTTCTCTTCTTTTTCTACGGCTGGAGTTTTTGTGCCTTTTGTATTTTTAGTTATTCTTGGCAACTCCACGCTAAGCCCGAGGGCTTGCAGTTCTTTTACGAGAACTTTGAAAGATTCCGGTACGCCGGGTTGTGTCGGTAATTGGCCTTTAACGATGGCTTCATACATTTTGGTTCTACCGTTAAAGTCGTCTGACTTAACTGTTAAGAATTCCTGTAATGTATAAGTTGCACCGTAACCTTCAATGGCCCAGACTTCCATTTCACCGAATCTCTGCCCACCGAATTGTGCTTTACCGCCTAAAGGTTGGCGTGTAATTAAGCTGTACGGACCGGTTGAACGGCTGTGTACTTTATCTTCAACCAAGTGAATAAGTTTCATAATGTACATGTAGCCGATTGTAACTTTTTCTTCAAAAGGTTCACCTGTGCGGCCGTCATATAAAGTAATACGGCAATAATTATCAGGTAAATATTGTTCAGGTACACCTTTTTTGCGTAATGCATCTTTTGCTTTCCTGATTTGTTCTTTGACTTCTTCTTCACTAGGTCCATCAAAGACAGGTGTTGCAGTATTGATATTTAAGTGGTGTGCTGCCCAACCGAGCATGACTTCTAAGAGCTGCCCCACGTTCATTCTTGACGGAATACCTAACGGTGAAAGAACAACATCAAGAGGTGTGCCATCAGGTAAATAAGGCATATCTTCTTCCGGTAAAATTCTTGCTACGATACCTTTGTTACCGTGGCGGCCGGAAAGTTTATCACCGACTTGGACTTTGCGTTTTGAAGCAATAAATACTTTTACGGATTTATTGACGACAACTGCTAAGTTTTCATCGCCTGCTTGTAAAAGTTTAATATTTGCAATACATTTATTAAAGGCTTTATCTTCCAATTCTTTATAAAGATTATTGATAGATTCTTGTGCCTTTTTTAAGTCAGCTGCTTTTTTGTATTTTTCTTTTGCTTCTTCTAAAGCAATTGCTTTTGCTTCATGTACTGCGGCTGTGTCAGCATTATGTTCATCGCGAATTTCTTTTAATTTCTTGACGAAATTAGACATTCTGTCGCGTTTGGTTTTTGCAATTTTTTCTAATTCTGCATCAATATTTGCAAGTGCTTCGCGTTTTTCTTTTGCAGAAACAGCTTCAACAACTTTTTTGGTAATTTTTTCAATTTTATCGTCGTAGTTCTTTTCCATACGGACAAAAACTCTTGTACCGATAACTTTACCTGTTGTGCCGGGAGGAACGCGGAGTGAAGCATCAACCACATCATCTGCTTTTTTACCGAAGATTACTTTCAAAAGTCTTTCTTCAGGTGTAAGTTGTTGTTCACCTTTCGGTGTAACTTTACCTACCAAAATATCACCGGGGCCCACAACTGTTGCCGGCAAAATAATACCGTCATTATCTAAATGGGCCAAAGCATCATTTGCAATATTCGGAATATCTTTTGTGATTTCTTCCGCACCGAGTTTTGTGCTTCTTGCATCGGTAGAGAATTCATGTAAGTGTATAGAAGTTAAAATATCTTCTTTAACTAAACGATTGGAAATTAAGATAGCGTCTTCGTAGTTATAACCTTCCCAACTCATGAAACCTACGAGCAAGTTGCGGCCTAAAGATAAAATACCGTCTTTCATTGCCGGGCCGTCAACTAAGGTTTGCCCTTCTTTAACGACATCGCCGGTTTTGACAAGCGGTCTGTGGTTAATGCAGGTATCTTGGTTGGAACGTTTATATTTTATGAGTTCGTATGTATCATATTTATTTGCTTTCTTATCGCTGTCTTTTGCTTCAACAACAATTAAATCTGCCGAAGACAAAACAACTTTACCGGCACGTTTTGCAACAATGGTTGTACCGGAGTCATGTGCAACAATTTCTTCAATACCGGTACCGACTAAAGGTGCTTCGGTATTAAGTAAAGGTACACCCTGGCGTTGCATGTTACAACCCATCAAAGCACGGTTGGCGTCGTCGTGTTCCAAGAAAGGAATTAAAGCGGCTGAAACGCTGATAACTTGAAGTGGGGAAATATCCATATAGTCAACTTCCGTAGGTGTAACGATAGGATAATCTGCCCTGACACGGCAAGCAACTTGATCTGTAGCCAAATTACCTTTTGCATCTAACGGGGTATTTGACTGTGCTACCATAAAATCATCTTCCAAATCAGCAGTTAAATAGGAAACTTCATCTGTTACTTTACCGTTTTTAACTTTTCTGAATGGGGATTCAAGTAAACCGTATTCGTTAACTTTTGAATAGCATGCTAAAGAAGTGATCAAACCGATGTTCGGACCTTCAGGGGTTTCAATCGGGCAAAGGCGACCATAATGTGTATAGTGGACGTCGCGAACTTCAAAGCCTGCACGTTTTCTGTTCAAACCGCCGGGGCCCAAAGCAGATAAACGTCTTTTATGTGTAAGTTCTGAAAGAGGGTTAATTTGGTCCATGAACTGTGAGAGTTGATGGGTACCGAAAAATCTTCTTATGCAAACACGAATTTGTTGATCGTTAACCAAAGATCTGGGGGTAATTTTCTTATTACCGTTTTCTTTGGTCATTTTATCGCGAACAATTTTTGCCATTTGTGATAAACCGATGCGGACTTGGTTTTCCAAAAGTTCACCGATACCGCGGACACGTCTGTTACCCAAGTGGTCAATATCGTCTATTTTAAAGGTGAAGTCTTTATACATTTCATTTGCAACTTCTTCACCTGCGTTTAAGGCTAAAAGATATTGCAAAGTAACAATGACATCTTGTGTTGATAAAGTTCTTGCATTATCTTTAGGTTTTGCATATTCTTTATTTTGTTTTGCTAATTTTTCAAAGAAATAATCAAATTTTTTATTGATTTTGAAACGACCGACAAAACTTAAATCGTATCTTTTAATATTCTTGAAAATTAAACTGTCTAAAAAGTGTTCCGCTTGTTCTTTAACAATAAAGTCTTGCCCACGCATTTTTCTGTAAACTTCATATTGGGCTTCGCCTTTTGTTCTGGGTTCATCTTTTTTATTTGCTTCCAAGGTAACTAAAATACCGGGGTTATCTTGGCGAGGATTGCCGCTTAAAACTTTAATTGTTTTGATTTTGTTTTCTATTAAAATACCGAAAGTTTTATCATCAATCGGAGTGGCGGCTTTTTCATCTAAGTTCCAAAGAACTTCGCCTTGATCGTTAACAATATCTTCTGCTGCATAACGGCCGACGACATTATCAATATCATTTAATTTTACTTGTACGGTTTCCGTAGGGTAGAAAGCCTGTAAAATTTGTGCATTTGTTTCAAGGCCGCAAGCGCGCAAGAAAGTTGTTGCTAAGAATTTTTTCTTTTTATCAATACGTACCCACAAAACGTTGGCGATATCAAATTGGAATTCAATCCATGCGCCTCTGTAAGGAATAATGCGGGCGACATATAATCTTTTACCTAGTGTACTTTGTTGTTTTTCTTCGTCTTCTTCAAAGATGATACCAGGGGATCTGTGAAGTTGGCTTACTACAACGCGTTCATCACCGTTGTAAACGAAACAACCTGCTTCTGTCATTACAGGTAAATCACAGAGAAGAATATCTTCTTCCTCTGCTTTAATAAAATCTCTGGTTCCTTTATCTTTTTTTACTTTATAAAAACTTAAACGTAAAGTTGCTTTTAAAGGAACACTGTATGTACCGTCCCTGTTAATAGCTTCCATAGGTGATGCATATTTTTCTTCACCGATGGTATACTTTACAAAATCTAATCTCATGCTCCCATCCGGGGCTTCTATCGGGAAAATATCTTCAAATACGCCTTGTAGACCGCGTGTTTCCCTCTTTTTAGGGTCTGTATATCTTTGCAAAAAGTTATTAAATGATTGGTGTTGCATGGCGAGTAAATGTGTCATTGCAACTTTGGTTTTAATTTTGCCGAAATTTAATTGTTCCATTTTATTTGGTCCCTACTTACTTCGGTGCATTCCCTGTTTAATGCACAAAGACCTAAACCCCCGAAGAGGTTTAGGTCTTGATATTTTTTAGTTGAGTTCTACAACGCCGCCAGCTTCGGTAATTTTCTTTTTCATTTCTTCTGCTTCAGCTTTGGCAACGCCTTCTTTCACGGCTTTAGGAGCGCCTTCGACTAAGTCTTTGGCTTCTTTCAAACCTAAACCGGTGATTTCGCGAACGATTTTGATTACTGCGATTTTCTTTGCAGCATCAACTGATTTGAGAACGACGTTAAATTCGTCCTTTTCTTCTGCGGCGGCAGCAGCACCGGCTGCAGGGGCTGCAGCAACTGCTACAGCGGCGGCTTGTGCTTTTACGCCGAATTTTTCTTCAACTGCTTTAACGAGCTCAGAAAGCTCGAGTACTGTCATTTCTGCAATAGCATTAAGAATTTCATCTTTTGTTAATTTTGCCATTTTAATTTTTCCTTTCATTTTTGAGTAGCTGCCTTCTGTTTAAGCCGAGCTTAAACCCGTGCATTTATCCTTTCGGACTACTACCGCTCTAAGGCGGGTTTGACCTTGCTTATTTTTTGCTGTTTTCAACAGCTTGAAGTACGTAAGCAAAATCTCTAATCGGGGCTTGAAGCACTTGAGCAGAACTTGCAACAACGCTGTATAAAGCGTTGGCGAGTTTACCGATATTTTCTTCTTTACTACCAAGGGTAGCAAGAATTTTAATCTGCGCTTCATCATACCAAGTACCGTCGGTAAAGCCAGCCCTGATTTTAAAGGCTGCATTAGTTTTTGCAAACTCCGTTAACCCTTTAGCGGACAAGGCAACATCGCCGTCTTTTTTCAAGATGGCAACTGCTGTCGGCCCTTTTAAAAGGGAAGCATCAACACCTTCAATACCGGCTTGTTTCAAGGCATGTTCTAAGATAGAATTGCGTTCAACTCTAAATTTACATTTAGCGTCTGCAAGTTTACCTCTTAAGCCTGCAAGTTCGGTGAACTTGCAACCTTGATAAGCGGTAAAGAAAATGCCAGCGGCTTCTTTAATGTCGCTTGCTAAACTGCTGGACCTTTCTTTCTTTTGTTCTTTTGTTAAGTTCATACTTTTAACAATTTACTGCTTTTTACTACTTTCGCCTTTGCTTTTTTTGTTTATATAA
>JBGVBB010000156.1:0-3884 GCA_045225155.1 Elusimicrobiaceae bacterium | reverse complement strand
CTTGCATTGTTTGTAGGTATATTTTGTTCATTATTCTCCGATGTCAAATTTGATTTAGATTTTATAATTATCGGTACAATTTTAGGGTTATTAAGTTATTTTTGTTTAACAAGGGCTTTTAAAACCAAATCTTTTGCTATATACCCAGATTACATAATGGCAAATGGCAAAAAATTTAAATGGGAAGATATTGACAGCATGTGTTTTAAAAGAAAAGATAAGATAATCTCCATAAAGCCAATTAGGAAAAATACCCCTAAACATAATCGTAAGACAATATTGCTTTCTTTGGCCTCTGCCCTGCTTACACTCCTTATAATAGTGACTGCCATAAAAGTTAAAAATATTAAAAATGCATTGATGCTCTTGCCTATTTTCTTGGCTGCATTCGGTTTAGACACGAACGATATAGGAACAAGAAGTGTCGGCCTTGTAACAAGGAAGGAATTTGATAAAGCATTAGAAGTTTTAATGTTTTATACTACTAAATACAAAATTACTTTACTAGATTGGGATTTAATGTAAAAAAAACGGCACTTAAAAAAGTGCCGTTTTTCAGTTGTTTTTAAAGCTTCCGAGCTAGGGATCGAACCTAGGATTCCTCCTCCAAAGGGAGACGTGTTACCGCTACACCACTCGGAAAAATTTATTCAGCTTTAGGTGCTTCTGCACTTTCTGCCGGGGCAGGTTCAGTAGCAGGTGCGGCTTCTGCAGCCGGTTTTGCACCTTGCGGGTTTTTGGCAAGTTCGTCTTGATAAGCTTTGATAATATTGTCTTCCAAATATTTGCGGAATTCTTGGTTGATAGGGTGTACCATATCTTTATAAGAACCGTCGCTCATCTTTCTTGTAGGCATACCTAAAAATACGCCTTTTGTGCCTTCAATGATTTTCATATTTCTTACTACGAAAGAATCATCAAAAGTGACGCTTGCAAATGCTTTAAGGCGTTCTTCGCCCATCAAATGAATTCTAATTTCAGTTATCTTCATAAACTCGCCCTCCAAAAGCGGGTTACAAATACCGTATAACCTTCGGCTTTTAATGTTGCTTCAATCTTTTCGGCTTTGGCTTTATTATCCATTAGGGCAAAAACACTTGCACCCGAACCGGACATTAAGGCCACCCCTGAATCTTGCAACCTTTCTTTAAGCTCTTGTACTTCTTTTAAGTACAAAAAAACGCTGCTCTCTAACTTATTGTAAATAAGTGGGCTTAATTGTTTTAGAGAGCCGCCCTTTTCGATCTCATTTATAAGTTTAGCAATTTTTGAGTTTTTTGTCAAACTCTTTTTTGTTTTTGGAAGTTTCAACCCATCATAAGCAGCCTTTGTTGGTGATGGTAAATTGGGGTTTGCGATAAGCACATAAATATCATCACTTAAATTATTTTTAACGGGTGTTAACTTTTCGCCGATACCTTCGGCAAGCATAAAAGTATCATCACTTAAAAAGAAAGGTATATCGGCGCCGAGTTTTGCGGCAAGTTTTACTAAATCTTTTTTGCGTTTAGAGTTAAGTTCAATACCGAAAAGTGCGCAAAGTGCAAGCAAAGTTGCCGCTGCGTCCGATGATCCCCCCCCTAAACCTGAGGCAAGCGGAATATTTTTTTCAAGGCGTATTTGGCAATGTGCTTTAATATCAAAATATTCAAAAAATGCCATAGCGGCCTTGTAGACGAGGTTTGATTTATCTTCCTTTAACCCTTTAGCGAAAGGCCCGCGGACTTTAAGTTCAATTTTAATTTCCGGGGCTTCTTCTACGGCAATTTTTAAATCGTCCCCTAATGCGATTTTGGCCATTAAAGATTGTATTTCGTGGTAGCCGTCCGGCCTTTTTGATAATACGTCCAAAAATAAATTTATTTTAGACGGTGCGAAAGTTGAAATTTCCTGCATATTAAACCTCCAAAGGTACTAGATATTGTATCATATTAAATATTAAATTTGTTATTCCCTTAAAGCCGTAAGTGCCAAAACTTCCCTGGCACCGGCTTTTTTTAAAACACGGGCACATTCTTCCAAAGTTGCAGATGTAGTGCAAACGTCATCAATTAAAATTACGGCTTGTTTTTTTATTTGAGATTCCATACCCTTCATTAAAGTAAAAGCACCTAAAATGTTTTGCTTTCGTTCTTCACGGGTTAATTTTGTTTGGCTTTCTGTGTTTTTTGTACGCACTAAAGCATTTAAAACAGGTACTGAACAAAGTGTGCTTAAATGATTTGCCAAAACTTCGGCTTGGTTAAAACCGCGTTTTCTTTTGCGGCTTTTGTATATCGGAACAGGCACCAAAAAGGCAGCCTCCCTGTATTCAGGGTATTTACGGAAGGTTCTGTACATTACTTCGGCAAAATAAGGTGCGATATTTAAATATTTTTCATATTTAAAAGCGTGAACTAAGGCACGTGTCGGTTCATTAAACTGCAAGGCGGAACGTATAAAAGAACATTTATATTTTGAGGCCTTACTTCCGCGGCAATTATAGCAATATTTACCGCCTGATTTAAGCATAACACCGCAACGTTCGCAAATCAAACCTTTTACAGGTTCTACTTTTGCCGTACAATCTTGGCATAATAAAGTTTTTGTTTTCAAATCCGCACCGCAACAAAAACAAGTGCGAGGTAAAAAGAAATTTATTATTTTATCTATTATAATCTTAATTTTGTGATTCATATTAAAATTGTATCGTCATTAAAGTACCGATATTATAGGCGGTATAAGAATTTTCCTTAATATAAAGATGCTTAAATTTTTGGAACGCCGCACTTACGGTAAAGCGTACGTTTTTGGAAAATTCATAATCTAAGTTCGTGTTAATATCAAGTAAATCACGGTTATCGTCAACTGTGTAAGCACGGCGACGAGAATAACTTAAATTGGTTGTCCAAATCACGCGGTTTGTGGTCATATAATGTTTTGACGTAAACGGTAAAGCAAAGCCTTTAGGCAAATTAAAATCAAGTTTAAAAGTAACGGAAGGTACAATTTCTTTTACTTGCGTAACCATGGCAAGTGATTGATTCGTAAGTTCTTTTTTACTGTCTAAAATATAAGTAAACTTAGGTGTTATACGGAATTTTTTATAAGTAAAAGCAGTTTGCGCGGTAAAATCACGCCTTAAATAAGCACTTAACGGGGATGCATTTTTCAAATCGTTTTTATCGGTTGTGCTTTGTGTATAAGATAAATTAGTATCGAAAGTATTCATTAATAAGAATCTTAAATCCGTACCGAAGGTTTTATTATCACTTAAACTCGTATTAATTGTTTCGCTTTTAATATTGGCATATTTAACTTTTAAACTCGTTCCCGAGAGATAACGCGGCGTTGTGTCGAAAAACTTCTCTAAATTATCCATAAACAAGACAAGGTCAGGCAATGTCGTGTTTTTTGTTTGATAGTAAGAACCCAAATTTTCATTTTCCTGTGTTGAATAAGAGAAGTTATTCATAATTGAGAATGAATTTAAGGGCATCAAATTGCCGCCGAAAGCATACTCTTTAAACGGATTCCAACGCATTGAATTAGTGTAAGTATTTCTTAATGTCATGGTTGTTCTGTTGGCGTAAGGAGAGTTAATACCCATTGAACTTCTTAACCAAATTTTATCTAAAGAATTAAAATCATTATCAACATATTCCCACGCATCACCGTCTTGCAGTTTATAATTATTTGAAATACTTAAAGTAGATAAAAGTTTGTTATTTTTAAAAATATCACGTCCGCTTAAAGTTAAAGATAAATTCCCTTCGGAACTGCGGTTTATGCTTTTTACTTCACCGATATCAATTGATTCCCCGGAAAGTGAAAGTTTAGATAAATTATTGTTTTCTTTAATCATCACATTATAACTTGCCGTAGGCACTAGCCAAGATTTTAAG
>JBGVBB010000155.1:0-6083 GCA_045225155.1 Elusimicrobiaceae bacterium | reverse complement strand
CTTGTGTTGCGGCTAATAACGCAATGTAAAATTTGTCCTGCTGATAAGTGTTGTAAACCTTTGGAGATGGACACAACTTTACATCTCGGCGGGAAAATACTTGACACCGGCACCAAATTAAACTTCGCGATTTTTGCATCACGCAAGGCTTCCTCAAAGCTTGCTAATTTTTCTTTATGTCTACCTACACCTTTTGTTAAGAATATCTCTTTCGGGATAAACGGTTCGTACATTTTCTTTTCCTCTTTTTAATTAAAATAGCCACAAGGGGCAATTATTTTATAAAATAATTATAACAAATATGTTACATAAATGGACAATTATTTTTTCAATACTTTTTTTATGCCCCTTTTCCTTATGGGGTGCGGAGGATCATATGTACGACGGTAACGGCTACCTACATTTTAATTATAAAGCAAGTGAACTTGCCCCTAAAGAAAAGGCCGCACGCGTGGCTTTGGAAGATGCTTTAAACAAAATTGCAAATATTCCGGCCGCTGAAAGAACTTTTGAAAATACTTTACTTGCATACGAAGAAGCCCTTGATACTTACGGCGATGCTTTGGGCCAAGCAGGTTTTTTAGCATATGTTTCTACCGACGAAAAATTAAGAAATGCAGCGCTTGAACAAGCACAAATTATAAGTGCATATATGGTGGAAGTTGCAACAAGGCGCGACATTTATAAAGCATTCAAAGAACTTGAAAGTTTAAAACCTAACCTTCCTAAAATTGAAGCAAAAATGCTTAAAGATACGATGATAGGTTTTAAAAAATCGGGCCTTGCTTTAGACGATGAAAAGTTAGAACAGTTTAAAGAAATCGCAAAACAAAAATCAGTAAACTCAATAAACTTTTCAAAAAATATTCGCGATTATAAAGATTATTTAGATGTTACCGAAGAAGAAATGGAAGGCCTCCCGGAAGATTTTAAAAATAAACTTGAGAAAGTTGACGGCAAATACCGCGTAACTTTAGATTATCCCGACTACGGCCCCTTTATGTTAAACGCAGTTAAAGACGAACCGCGCAAAATTTTGGAATATAAATATTCACGCCGCGGCGGTAAAGAAAATGTAAAAATTTTTGAAGATAATTTAATGCTACGTTACAAAAGCGCGCGCCTACTTGGTTACAAAAATCACGCCGAGAATAGGCTTGATGTACGCATGGCAAAAAATGTAAAAACCGTAAATAATTTTTTGAAAGATTTAGAAAAGAAATTAAAACCGCTTGCCAAAAAAGAACAAAAAGAATTTTTGAAATTAAAAGAACAACGCACCGGTGTAAAATCAAAAGTTTTGCAACCTTGGGAAAGCGGTTATTGGATAAATTTACACAAAAAATTAAATTATAATATTGACCCGGAAATTATAAAAGAATATTTCCAAACAGATATTGTAATAAAAAATATGTTTGAAATTTTCGGTAATTTATTCGGCGTGGAATTTAAAGAAGTTAAAATCCCCGTTTGGCACGAAAGCGTAAAAAGTTATGCAGTTAGCGACGAGGAAACAAAAAAAGTTCTCGGTTATATTTATATGGACTTGTTTCCGCGCGACGGTAAATACAAACACGCCGCGTGTTTTGATTTGGTTGAAGGTAAACTTTTAAAAGACGGAACTTATCAAAAACCGTTTACCGCAATAGTTGCAAATTTAAATCCGCCGTCTAAAAATACACCCTCGCTTTTAAAACACGGCGAAGTGGAAACTTTGTTCCATGAGTTCGGGCATGTATTGCATAATGTTTTAACGGAAGCAAAATATTCATCAATTTCAGGCACCGCGGTCAGCCAAGATTTTGTGGAAGTACCGTCTCAAATTTTAGAAAATTGGGCATGGGAACCGACAGTTTTAAAACGCATTTCAAAGCACTATAAAACAGGCAAAAGTTTAGACGATGAAACTATAAATAAAATGCTTGCGGCAAAAAATCATGCTGCAGCAAATTTCTATATCAGGCAAAACTTTTTAGCGCAAATTGATATGAAATACCACACATTAACAAAACCAGCAGATACGACGGCAATGTGGGAAAAATATGCCGCGAAAATCAAACTTACCCCGATGACAAAAGATACATATCCGCAAGCAAGTTTTGACCACCTTATGGGCGGTTACGACGCCGGTTATTACGGTTATTTGTGGGCGGAAGTTATTGCGCAAGATTTCTTTTCCGAATTTCAAAAACACGGTTTGTTTAATAAAGAGATCGGCAAAAAATTCCGCAAAGAAATTTTGGCAGTGGGCGGATCTTATGATGAAGAAGAACTTGTTCAAAATTTCTTGGGCCGCAAAATTTCAAATGAACCGTTCTTAAAACACATAGGTTTAGCAACTAATCAAAAATAGTTAGTGAAATTTTTGTGTGATTTTTTTAAAAGTTTCCCCCCTCTTTTTTGAATTTTCAAATTTGAGGGGTTATTTTTTGCCGGTTTTTGCGTAAAAACAGCCTTTTTGCGCCGATTTTGGCCTAAATTTTGATTTTTATTTAAATTTAAACAAGTTCTCTGTTTTTTAAAAACAAATTAAAATTTAAGCCTTTTTTGTTTGATTTCCAATTTTCCCGACGGAGATTTTAAGAAAAAAAAACAAAATTTTGAATAAAAAAGAAAACACCCCACCGCGTCTATTCGACACTTTGCAGGGTGCTACTGATAGTATACTCTATAAAACGTAAAATGTCAAGTGTACAAAAAAAGAAGGACGAATCGTATATGATTTGTCCAACGTGTCCAATAGTACTTCTCCAAAGCCCAACGCAAAAGATATACCTTTTACGAAAAGCACAAGTGCTACCGACACTGATAGTATACCCAATAAAAAGCAAAATGTCAAGGGGTAATAAAAAACCCCGGGGATTAACCGGGGTTTTTGCATTTATAAAACAAACTGCTAAACCAAAGTTTTTAACTTATCACCCAATACATTTAACTCTTCATAAGAATTAAAATGTAAGGTTAAAGTCCCTTTCCCTTTGCCGTTTTCCTTAACTTCAACCTTGGTGCCAAGTGCCTCTTGTAAGGACTGTTCAAAAGCAACTGTATTGGGGTCTTTGCTTTGTTTGGGGGCAACTGTTTTGCCTTCCAAAATAGTTCTTGCGGCGTTTTCGGCCTGGCGGACAGACATTTTTGAACCGATTATTTTTTTAAATAAAACCGCCCTTTTACCCTCGTCACCAACCATTAAAAGAGCGCGGCCGTGGCCCTCTGTAATAGTGCCGTCTTGCAAGGCATTTTGTATTTCTTGGGAAAGGTTAAGCAACCTTAAAGAATTTGATACTGCCGCTTTAGATTTGCCGCAATATTCCGCAAGTTCCACTTGGGAAACCAAGAATTTTTGCATCAAATTTTTGTAGCCGAGTGCAGTTTCAATGGGGTTTAAATCTTCCCTTTGAATATTTTCAATTAAAGCGAGGGCGCAAAGTTGTTTATCATCAAGTTTGGTATGTACAATACAATCAATTTCCTTAAAGCCGGCCATTTCGCTTGCTCTGAAACGTCTTTCCCCCACCACAAGTTCATATTTATCAAGCCCGGCATCATAAACAACAACTACCGGTTGAGTTAAACCGTGCTGCTTAATTGACTGCGCCAAATCTTTTAAACTGTCTTCATTAAAAGTCTTTCTGGGTTGGTATCTGTTAGGGATGATTTTGTCAATAGAAATCTTTTGAATATTCCTTTTCCCTTCCCCCCCGTTATTAAGTTCCTGCTCCATTTCAAAAGAGGAGCCAAGCAAAGCATCTAAACCTTTTCCTAAAGCGTTTCTCATAAATTAACCTCCGAAATCAAAATCATTATTCTTATTTATAGATATTTTAAAAGCCTCAAAATCTTCCGCTTTTGCACCGCGGCGGACCAAAAATTCTATTGCCAAATCAAGATAGGCCCTGGCACCGCGGCAAGTGGGTTCATATTCAAATATGCTTTGCCCGAAACTCGGCGCTTCCGCTAAACGAATATTGCGAGGTATAGGGTTCTGATATACTTTAGAACCAAAAAATTTGCTGACATCTTCCTTAACTTGTTTGGAAAGATTCATGCGGGTATCAAACATAGTTAAAATACCGCCGTCCACCTTTAAATTAGGGCTTAAAAATTGTTTGACTTTGCCGGTTGTATTGATAAAGTTGGCCAAACCTTCCATAGCATAATATTCGCATTGTATAGGAGTTATTACACTGTCTGCCGCAACCAAAGCATTAATTGTAAGTAAACTGAGAGAGGGGGGGCAATCAATAATAATAAAGTTATACATCCTCTTAATAGGATCAAGGGCTTGCTTTAAAAATTTCTCCCTCTGCGGAGTATTGACAAGTTCTACTTCCGCACCTGCTAAATTCTTATTTGCCGGTAAAATATCTAATAATTCATTAGATGTTTGATGTACAACTTCTTTAAATGTAGCGGTTTTGGTAAGAAAATTGTAGACAGATTTTTCATCTTCTTTTAAATTTACCCCTAGACCGGAACTTGCATTACTCTGGGGATCAAAGTCCACTAAAAGGACTTCTTGCCCGAGGTAAGCCAAGGCATAAGCCAAATTTACGGAGGTAGTAGTTTTCCCCACACCGCCTTTTTGGTTTGCTACACAGACGATCTCACTCATATTATCTCCTTATACTACTTATTATAATTGTATAAAAAAATTACAAAAGTGTCAAATTATTAAACTATATTAAGAGTTTTCACATGAAAACTTTTAAAATTATTGAAAATTTGATTTCACGTGAAAACTTATTTAATAATTCTAAATCTGTTTAAAGGCCAATGTAAAAGCCAGGCTTTACCTTTAATATTTTCCTTAGGCACAGGGCCCCAAAAACGGGAATCGCAAGAGAAATCTCTATTGTCACCCATAGCAAAATATTGACCTTCCGGCACAATTACCGGGCCAAAACTATCTCTTAAAGAAATGCCGAAATATTTTTCCAATTTACGGTCTTCCCATAATTTTTGGTATTCTTCTTGGCTTAAAGGGTTGGAAATATTTAAGGCATCATGTTCGCTAAAAATAGCATAATCTTGGGGGGGGAGTTCTTTACCGTTTATATATATGGTTTTATTTTTTACTTCCACGGTTTCACCTGGCAAAGCAATAACTCTTTTAACGAAATCTCTGCCATACTGCGGTTCACCGCAATTTGATTGTTCCCTGTCTTTTGCCGGGAATCTGAAAATAATAATATCACCGCGGTTTACGTCGTGGAAATTGACAAAATTTTCTTTAACAAAAGGTAAACGCATACCGTAATAGGCTTTGTTGACAAAAAGGTTATCACCCTCAAGCAAAGTGTTTCTCATAGATGCGGAAGGTATTCTAAATGCCTGTAAAAAGAAAAACATTGCTATTGAAGCAAAAAATGCGGCAAAATAAACTGTTTGTGCCCAGTCCAAATTAAAGGCAATTATTTTATCTTTTTCCTTTTTATCTGCTTTTTTTGCTTTAAAATATTTGCTAAAAATATAACCTAAAGTAATTAGTAAAATTAAAGAAAATGTTGTTTTTGACAACCCGAAAGTCGCACCGTTTGATGCCATAAAATTTAAAATATAAAAAACCAAAACACCGGCGATCAAAGCAAATAATGCATTCCAAAAAGCGAAAACATTATTTTTTTGAAAACAATTTTTTTTGATACAATATTTTGATATTCTATCAAAAGCAAATGCGACGACGGCAGTTATAAACAAATGCTGTTCCATATGTTATATTATAACATTTATTACATAATTTATGCACAATTTTTATTTTTTGGATAATTTTATAAAAAACTGTACTTTTTGCTAAAAAACTGCTAAAATTAACTGTAGTTAAATTTTTATATCAAAACCATATCAAAGGTATAAACTGTGGAAAACAACGATATAAACGAAATTTGGGCAAATTCAATAAAAAAGTTAGAAATAACTTTGGGTAAAGATATTTGCGACATGTGGTTAAAACCCATGAAAATTTTGGAATTCAGTGAAGGTCTTTTTAAAATAGAAGTTCCAAATGAATCATGGCTTAAAACTATTAAAGACAGATATGAAACACCCCTTTTACACGCTTTAACGGAAACAACAAATTTCCCTTG